>JASHQD010000086.1 GCA_030037755.1 Terriglobia bacterium | reverse complement strand
TTCTATCCGCTGGGCCGCGCTTACCCCGCCACGAGCGTCGGCTGGTATCGCCGCGTTTTCGAGCTTCCCGCCACCGACGCCGGCAAGCGAATCACGATCGAGTTCGACGGCTCTTACCGCGAAACCATGGTGGTGTTCAACGGCTTTTACATCGGACGGCACAGTGGCGGATACGACCCCTTCAGCTTTGACGTGACGGATTTCGCGACTCCCGGCGGGCGCAACGTGCTGCTGATTCGCGTCGACGCCACGCTGAGTGACGGCTGGTTCTACGAGGGTGCGGGCATCTACCGTCATGTGTGGCTGGTGAAAACAAATCCGGTGCATGTGCGGAAGTGGCGAACCTTCGTCCGCAGCGAAGTCAGTGGCGGCGCCGCCACAATTCGAATCCGCACCGAGGTCGCGAATCAGGGCAAGGGTCCGCAAAGCACGCGCATCATCTCGACGCTGGTCGACCGGGCGGGGAAGCAGGTGGCGCAAGCGGCGAGCGATCTTGCCTCCATCCCGGAGCAGCAGGATCGCACTTACGACCAGGCGATGTCGGTGAACGCGCCCGCCCTCTGGTCGCTCGAGGAGCGCAATCTCTATCATCTCGTGACTGAGGTTGAGGCGGGCGGCGAGATCGTCGATCGCGATGTGACGCGCTTCGGCATCCGGACGATCCGCTTCGACTCCGAACAGGGTTTCTTCCTGAACGATAAGCCCGTCAAGCTGAAGGGGACCTGCAATCACCAGGATCACGCCGCAATCGGCGCGGCGTTGCCCGATGCGGTGCAGTATTACCGCGTCCGCAAGCTTCAGGAGATGGGCTGCAATTCCCTGCGCACTTCGCACAATCCGCCCACGCCGGAATTCCTGGATGCGTGCGACGAACTGGGAATGCTGGTGTTCGACGAGACGCGCATGATGTCGTCGAATCCTGAAGGCACCAGCCAGTTCGAGCATCTCGTACAGCGCGACCGCAACCGGCCGAGCGTTTTCATGTGGTCGATGGGCAATGAAGAGGGCGAGGCGAATACGGAAACGGGGCTCCGCATTCTGACCGCGATGAAAGAGGTCGCGGCGGCGCAAGACGGCTCGCGTCCGGTCTCGATTGCGCCCATCCGCGCGATTGGAGCCGGAGGCCTCGTCGTCTGCGACGTGGTGGGCTACAACTACATGGATCCCGGCGCCGAGGCCTATCACAAGGCTCATCCCGACAAACCCGTGATCGGCACCGAGACCGTGAGCGCCGTGGGCACGCGCGGCAAATACATCACCGACCCCCAAAAGGGCTACGTGGGGTCCTACGATCCTTACACCACCACCGGACGCGCGTCGGCGGAAGGCTGGTGGAGTTTTTGCAATTCGCGGCCGTGGCTGTCGGGAGGATTTGTGTGGACGGGTTTTGACTATCGCGGCGAGCCTTCGCCCTACGAGTGGCCCAACATCGGCTCGCAGTACGGCATCATCGATACCTGCGGCTTTCCCAAAGACTCCTTCTATTATTACCAGTCGTGGTGGACCTCGCAGCCGGTGCTGCATCTGTTCCCGCATTGGGACTGGCCGGGCATGGAGGGAAAGGAAATCGCGGTCTGGGCTTATTCGAACCTTGACAGCGTGGAACTGTTCTTGAACGGCCAGAGCGAGGGCGCAAAGCCGATCAAGAAGGATTCGCACGCCGCCTGGACGGTGAAGTACGCGCCGGGCGCGATCGAGGCGCGCGGCTACAAAGACGGCAAGCAGGTGCTGGTGGCAAAACGTGAGACCACTGGCCCTGCGGCGAAACTGGTGATGACCGCGGACCGCGCGGAGATCCAGGCCGACGGTGAAGATGTCGCCATGTTCGCGGTTGAGGTTCACGACGCTCAGGGCCGGGTGGTGCCCATGGCAGATAACGAAGTGGCCTTCCGAGTCTCCGGCGATGGAAAACTGATCGGTGTGGGAAACGGCGACCCGACGAGCCACGAGTCCGATAAAGGCCCGTCGCGAAGGGCCTTCTCCGGGTGCTGCATGGCGCTGGTTCAGTCCACGAAGACTGCCGGGAGCATTACCGTAGAGGCCAGTTCTCCCGACCTCGCGCCTGCCACGGTCGAGATTGCTGCCAAGGGCGTCACGCTTCGCCCGCAAGTCCCGGTTTGGGAGCGCGAGGTGCCTTCCGGCGCGGGCATCACAGGCTTGTGGCGGCCGGTTCCCGCCGCCGAGGAAGGCAACGCTCTCCTTGCGATGGTTCTTGGCAGCGGCAATATCCTGTTCACGTTTCGCCAGGATGGAAGCAAGCTGACCGGCACCGTCGAGGGCACGGGCGGCGGTTTCTTTGGCGGCGGCGATACGCCGATCCCCATCCAAGAAGGCACCGTGGAGGGCGGCGATATTTCCTTCAAGGCGGGGAACAGTACCTACTCGGGAACGGTGACCGCAGAGCAGATCGAACTGCGCCGCCGGCTCGAGTTGGGCATTCGCCTGCCGACGCAGGAGGCTCCGCAAGAGGCGCGCCCCGCGATCGGACCGCCGCCCGACGGCTCGGATCCGTCGATCCCCGACTTCCGGCGAACACTGGCACAAGGGCCGCCGCCGCTCGTTTTGCATCGAGTACAACGCTAGAGGGGCTTGTGGGCGAAGAATGCCGGCCTCGTCGCTTGCCTCGTTTCTGACGCGATGGCTGTTGAGTTCTGATGCGAAAGCGTCACAAGATTGCTGATCCGCGAAATTGGCCGTTCGCGGCCATTCTCGTGGCCGAGCATCGAGGTTGTTGAAGACGTCTCAGGTGCGACGGGTACCAGGCCAGTCTGCCGGCGCGCATCCCGCGCCTCGCGGTCTCGAAAGGACGATGAGGGGTGCGGGCTCGGTGCGCTTATCTCAAGCTCAGGACTAGAACTCCGACGGCGGCGATCCAACTCCCGATCACCCGGAACCCGATTTGCATCCAGGGCGCCCTTAGACGCCGCACGCATCCGATGCCGTAGGTCACGAGCAGCAGGCCCGCGAGTGCGAAGCCCGGAATGAATCGCCAGGGAGAGACCTGCTCTCCGAGCTCAGCGCCGTTAGCCAGGCCAATCGTAAGGCCGAGCAGCGCGCTGATGCCGGCCGCCACGCTCGACGGCAGCGGACGAGCCGTCGCCACCAGCAGGCCAAGCGCGGCCATCGAGCCGAGATTGATCCACGCGACGATAGAAGGTAAGTGGATGGGCACGCCGAGCGCCGCGCCGGCCGCCAGACTCAGCGGGAATGTGAACAGCATGGCGATCGCCGGCTCGCGGCTCTGCTGGCCTGCCAGCAGGCTGATTGCGATCATGGGTAGCAGGAATTCGATGGCGGTGAGTGGATGCAACATTCCGGCGTAGAAGTCGCCGACCCCTGGCATGGGGTGGGCAGACGCCGCGGCTGGAGCCAGCAGGGTCAGTGACGCTGCGATGCCGCCTGACAGAAGCCTTCGGACTCGCGTGGTCTTCATGCGGTAACTCCGTGCAACACTATCGAATGAGTCCGAATAACAGTAAGGCACCGCCCAGACTGATGCCCGCTCCCACACCACGCAGCGCTTTGATGCCGAGCGGCCAGCGTTCCATGAGCCCGAGCGCGATTCCAGTGAGATGCAGCAACCCTGTCGAGAGCACGAATCCGACGCCGTAGGCTAGAGGGTACGCGGCCTTAGGAAGCTCGACGCCGTGCGCGTAGCCGTGGAAGATCGCGAAGGCTCCGACCAGCACTGCAGCCACCCAGATCGGCGGGCGCGCCGCAAGCAGGATCATCAGGCCGAGAACGGCCGCAGATGCGGCCACGCCGATTTCGACTCCAGGCAGCGGCACTCCGCGCACTCCCAGGGCTCCACCAACGGACATCACCAGCGGGAAGGTGACGGGCAGCAGCCAGATCGCCGGCTTGCGCAGCTGCGTTCCCCAGATGCCGACCGCGACCATGGCCATGATGTGATCGAGCCCTGTGAGCGGATGGGTGAATCCGCTGACAAAACCGACGCCCAGACCCGTATTGGGATGAGCGAGCGCGGGAGCGGCGGTAATCCCGACGGCAGTGAGCACACCGAGCGCGCGCCAAGCCACAGCCCGAGCGCGTCGTAACAAAACGGTAGATTTCATAAGCGATCAACCTCCGCGATAAGTTCAAAAAGAAAAGATCAAGGCGCAACGCTGGAGGAACCAGAACGATGCCAGCGATCCGATGGCATAGGGTGGAACGCGATACGTCCAGGATGGCCACTGAATCTCAAGTGTGCGCAGCGAGTAGATGAAGGCCAGCACTGCGGTCACGAATGCGATCTGGCCCAATTCAACCCCGATATTGAACGAAAAAAGCGCCAGTGGAATGTCGTGCGCCGGAATTCCGATTCGGGCCAGCGTGCCCGCGAATCCGAATCCGTGCAGAAGTCCGAACGCGAAGGCAACGAGCCACGGCTTGCGATAAGTCAGGCCTTGAACACCGCGCCGGTGCTGGGCCAGTTCGGCGGCGAGGAACACGATGCTAAGCGCGATCACCGCCTCGATCGGTGTGGGCGCGAGGTGGACAACGCCAAAAGTCGCTAGCGCCAGCGTGGTGGTATGCGCAATGGTGAATGCCGTAATCGTCTTCAGCAGCATGCGGGGTCCGGGTACGATCAGCAGCAGACCGAGCACGAACAACAGGTGGTCGATACCGAAGAGAATATGCCCGATTCCCAGGCGCACGTAGCCCATTGCGTCCACGTGGCTCTTCGCATCTTTGTGGACCACGAAAGAAGGCGCGAGCGGACGAAGCATTTGCGTGATGCTGGTGCCGTCGGCAAACGTGATTCGCACCAGCACGTCGAGAATGGTGACCTGCAGGTTCTCGATTTCGATGCTTCCGCCGGCCAGCCCTTTGGGTCCGCACTGAATCAAGCCGCGCTCCACAACCGACCCAGGAGCCTCCTGCGTCACAAGCTGCTTGGGTACCACACAGTTCGCAGGAAACTCGGGGTAGATCGCGGGCGGCGGACCCTCGGCAGCCGGAATCCGCCAGAGCATCTCAAACGATCCCGGCGATGTTTCGTTGAGCTCGAGATAGCCGGGCAGGCTGGTGTGCGCGCGCAGATCGCACACGGTCCCAGCCAGCAGGAGGATCGAAAAGAGCGAGGCAGTGTTTCGCAGGGCGCGCGTGAATTGGTGGCGTTGTAAATGCCGCATGGTCTGTAGGCCTGTCTAGTCGAGATCGGGCGGAGTTCCGCCATCGTCCGCGCCCTTCGCGGGCTGCGCGGCCCCGGGCTGGGGCGCAGCAGCTTTCGCCGCGGCCAGCGCTTTCTGATCGATTTCCACCTTGTACCGTTGGCGCAGCCGGGCGTAATAGTTGTCGCTCGAGCTCTGCAAGCGCTGGTTCTTGTAATCGATGGCAACCTGGTTTCTTACGTCCCTGAGCGCAGGCTGCCTTTCCGGCAGGTGTTCCGTCACTCGGACCAGATGCCATCCGTAGGAGGACTGGATCGGACCGGCCCAGGAGCCGGGTTCGAGGTCCAGTACCTTGGCGGCGAACTCATCGCCAAACAGGTCTTTGATCTGGTCGCGCGTCTGCGGCGGATACTCCGACTGCAGCATGAAGCTGTCACCGAGCGTCGCCGCAAGCTTTGTGGACTCCGCGGCGTCAAGCGCGCTCGAGTTCAATCGCGACAGAGCGTTACGCGCATCGTCGAAGGCGGCGGCGCCGCGCCGGGACGTGCTGAAGTAGATGTGCGTGAAGCCCGCTTCAGCCGGGATCGTGTACTTCACGCGGTTCGCGGCGAAATATTGCTCGAGTTCCGCGTCGGTAGGCTCCGCGGAGGCGATCTCCTGCGAGAGGAATTCCATCTTTTCCACCAACCTCCGGCGGACGATGGTGTCGTCTTTGTCGAGCCCGGAGGCGCGCGCTTCGCGATAGTAAATCTCTTCGCGAACGTAGTCGGCAACGAGGTTATCGAGCTGCTTCGAGTCCGGGGCGCGTCCCCACTGGCGGGTCCAAAGCTCGCGCAGCCGGTCGATTTCGGCGGCGGAAACCTCGATTCGATTCTGCGTCGTACCCGCCGTGTTACCAAACACGCTGCTCAAGGCTAACAGGGCAGCTCCAGCCAGGAGAAAATGCACCAGCGGCTCACGCAGGGCGGTCTTGATCCACGCCACACCCGGCCGGGGAGTGGAGGACCCGCGCCAGCCGGTCACTACGGCGAGCTGACGTGGTTCGTGGTCCGCGCCGCCGATCGGCACGTCCAACATCTTCACATCAGCCTCGATGTTGCTTGACACAGACATCTCATCGCTCCTCGCTCTGCGGCACTACTGCGTCCTGGGCGTATACCAGATCGGCGAACTCCAGGCTCTCTCCTGAATGGTTGAGGGCACGCTGTCAGGAAGCTTCATCCCAAGGCGGTGCGCGTCATAGGTGCTCCAGCGGCACGTAGGATTTTCGAGCACGCGCACGTAGTAGAACGCGCGATCCGACGGGTTGAAATCAGGATCGCTCCACACCGAGCTCAACTCGGCCGCGCCTTTGTTACTGGAGTAACTGCAGTCGAGCAGATTCACCTTGGCGCCGTTGTCCGGGCAGCGGTGCGTTTTGCCGTCCGGTGTCAGGCCATCTGAGCAGGCAACGTCATAGACACGCTCGAAGGTCTTGCCGCCTTCCGCCCAT
Organism: Terriglobia bacterium; assembly: GCA_030037755.1. GTDB lineage: Bacteria > Acidobacteriota > Terriglobia > UBA7540 > UBA7540 > Gp13-AA77. Next base: position 3,260 of record JASHQD010000086.1, on the reverse strand, counting down.
CCCTTGATCACCTGAACCTTCTGCAGACTGGCGCTCGACGGATCTTTGACGGCCCAGATGAGGAATCGAGGATTGCCTGAGGTCTCGCGTGCCGGCAAATCGCCCCCCATGGGAACGCCCTCGCTGTAAGCCTGCTGGATCGCATCCGCGTGTCGATCGAGGTCGGCAGCATAGTTCCAGCCCGCAAAGAAGCGCACCCGAATACGCGTGCCGCTGGTCGCGAATGACTCGCGACGCTTCAGAGCGTCGAAGATCGACTCGCGAGTGTTCGCCTCGGCCCAAACGGCAGCGAGACCACCAGGGTTAAAGGCGATTTCCTTGGTTGGGATGTTTGCGGCCAGCTCGCGGTCGAGCCTGCTCTCAGCCGTGTTGTCCCAAAGGCTGTGGGCCCCGGGCCAGTTTGACTCGTCGCTCGAGCCCGGCGCGGCTGAATGCGTGTCAGTGCTGCCGATAAATCCGTACTTGAAGGGATTAACGCCGTACTGCTCCTCCAACGTCAGCCCCGTTTTGAGCGCGTTGCGGACGTAATCGGCAGCGCGCGCGCAGAATACCTCGTCGTCGGCCTTGCAAGGCTTGAAAAGCTGTTCGAAGTTGCACTGCTCGTCGTCCGTGCCCAGTCCCGTCGAGCACTCGGAATTGCCTTTCACCTGATGAATTTCCACCAACGGTTCGGTCCTCACGCGCCGCTTCAGGCCTTCGGCGGTGAACGGCGTGCCATCGGTGTTCTCGGTGGCAAAGTCGCGGCCCCAACCCCAGTTGGTGTTATGCGGAATCGACATCACTTGGCAGTCGCCGGTGCAGTCGCGTTCCAGCCACTCCCACAGCCGCTCCGGCGTGTTGTTCAACTCAACGGCGCTCAGCACACTGTCCGGCAGATGTCCGCCGCGGAAGATCACGTTGCGATGGAGCATCCCAACGCGCTTGAATCCCGCCGTCCATTCGAAACCGGCAAAAGTGGTGAATAGGCCCGGCTGGTAGAACTCATCCGCGTTGCGCTGGATCTGCTGCCAGATGCTGCGGGCGCGTTCCACACACTTGTTCCGTCCGCCCGGCGGCACATCGCCGCAAATCTCGGTGTTATGCCGCGCCGGGCTGATGTCGAAGTAACTGGAAATCAGTCCCGTGAAAAGCGTGCGCGAAGTGTCGTAGTCCTGGTTCGACCAGCGGAGATCGCGGCACACGCCCGTGTTGTAAGCGGGATCGGTGGGGTCCTGGCAGAGAGAAATCTCGCCAAGCCAGATGTCGTGATCGGTCACGGCCATGAAATCGAGCGGAACGCGCAATTGGCTTCGAACACCTCCGGGCAACAGCACAGACTCGCCGCGCCCGTAGCGATAGGCCACTCGCGGATCGTTGCGGTTGCCCATGGCATAAGCGTCGAGCGAATAACTGGTGTGAACGTGGAGGTCGCCAAAGTACGCGTTGCGCAGGGGATTCGGAGCCGGGAGCGCGCTGGAAGACGCGGCCCGGATGCCGCCAGGAGGGGGGGAAGTGGCACCCGGGTTTGCCCGCGCCAAACGTAAAAGAGACAGACCCGTACCCAGAACGATCGCACCAAGCCAAAAGCTCGTCATTCGTTTTCTGAATGCTGCTCTCTGACCTGACAAAGGCTCCTCCAGGATTCGTGTGGTTTCAGATCCGCCCGAGCGGCGGCCGCTCTACTCGCCGGTTGGCGTGTACCAGATCGGCGAGCTCCATGCCCGCTCCTGAATCGTCGCGGGATATCCCTCCGGCAACGCCAGGTGCGCTGCGATGGCGTCGTGCGTGCTCCAACGGCACGTCGGATTCTCGAACACTCGCGCGTAATAGAACGCCCGGTCCGACGCCTTGAAGTCCGGATCGCTCCACGTCGCGCTCAACTCCGATGCGCCTTTGTCCGTCGAGTAGCTGCAGTCACTCAGATCGACCTTCGCCTCGTTGTCCGGGCAGCGATGCGTTGTGGAGTCCGGCGTCAGGCCGTCGGAGCAGACCACGTCATACACCTGCTCGAACGTCTGACCGTTCTCGGCCCATCCCTTGATGATCTGAATTTTTTGCAGATTGGCGCTGTTCGGATCTTTGGTCGCCCAGACCACCAGCCGCGGCGCCGGAGAATCGGCCGCCCGCTGCGGCAGGTCACCGCCCATCGGAACACCGGTTTTGTACGCCTGTTCCAGCAGGTCGTGACTCTTGTCGAGATCGTCGGGATAATTCCAGCCGGCGAAGAAACGGACGCGAACCCGAGTGCCGCTGGTGGCAAACGACTCGCGGCGCTTGAGGGCGTCGAAGATGGATTCGCGTGTGTTCTCCTCCGCCCACACGCCGGCCAGACCGCCCGGGTTGAACGCGATGGAGTCCACCGGGAAGTCCTTTAAGATGCGCCCCTTGAGCCGGGCTTGCGGCGTGTTGTCATTCAGGCTGCCTTGTCCCGGCCACCGATCCTCCACGGTGGAGCCAGGGGCACTGGAATGCGTATCCGTGTCGGCGATGAAGCCGTACTTGAAGGGATTGACGCCGTATTGATCTTCCAGCACCAGTCCGGTCTTCAGAGCATTGCGCACATAGTCGCGGGCGCGAGCGCAAAAAACTTCTTCGCCGGGCTTGCACGGCTTGAATACTTGCTCAAAGTTGCACTGCTCGTCGTTGGTGCCCAACCCCGGCGAACACTCCGAGTTGCCCTTGATTTGAAAGATCTCGATCAGCGGCTCCGTCTTGGCGCGCCGCTCCAGGCCTTCGCGAGTGAACGCGGTTCCGTCGCTGTTCTTGGTATCCAGATCGACGCCCCAGCCGAAGTTCGTATTGTGGGGAATCGAAATCACCTGGCAATCGCCGGTGCAATCCCGTTCCAGCCACTGCCAGAGCCGCTCCGGCGAATTATTTAGATCGACCGCGCTGAACACCGAATCGGGATACTGGCCGCCCCGGAAGATCACGTTGCGGTGCAGCATGCCCATGCGCTTGAAACCCGCCGTCCACTCGAAGCCCGCGAAAGTGGTGAAAGTGCCGGGCTGGTAGAACTCGTCCGCATTCACCTGGATCTGATGCCATATGCTGCGAGCGCGCTGGAAGCATTTATTGCGTTCATCCGGCTCGCTGCTACCGCAGATATCCGCGTTGCGCGCCGCGGGATTGTCCTGGGCTCCCCTTGCCAGACTGAACATCGCGCCCGCACCCGCCGCGGGATCCTGATCGGAGGATCGCAGAGCGCGGCAGGCTGCCGTGTTATAGGCGGAGTCGGTCGGATCCTGGCAAAGCGAAAGCTCGCCCAACCAGATGTCGTG
>JASHQD010000085.1 GCA_030037755.1 Terriglobia bacterium | reverse complement strand
TTCACGGCCAGGGCTTCGGCGTAGGCCAGACGCACGACACGGCCGCTCGTTACGGCGACACCGACGTGCCCTGGGACCGCGAACAGTACGGTGGGAACTTCGGCGGTCCGGTGATGCACGACAAGCTTTTCTTCTTTGCCGACTGGGAGCGGACGGTGCAGAACCTGCAGCAGGCCGTGCTGCTGCCGGCGCCCTTTACGGGCCTTGACGGCGTTTACGGCTCGCCCTTTCACGAAAGCGAGCTGATGGGGCGGCTGGACTGGAATATCAGCTCCAGCATGCACGCCTTCTACCGCTTCAGTTTCGACCAGAACGACGACGTGATCGCGTCCGGACCGAACAGCTATTCGCCGTTCCGCAATCGCGACCACACGCCCGTCGAGGCCGCCGGACTCGACTTCACGACCGGCACCTGGACTCACAGCATCCGTTTCGGCTTCACGCGGTTCCGCAACACCATCGTGGACGCGAGCGCGGGCGTGTTCAATCCCGCTCCCGGCGTGGAACTTGCCGTGGGACCGTTCTCGTCGGGGCCCAATCTGCTCGCTCCACAAGCCACGCCGCAGGACGATACCCAGATCAAGTATGACGGCAGCCACGCACACGGGACGCACCTGATCCGTTACGGCGTGGGCTTCAACCACATCGCGGGCGGCGGATTCGCGGCGTTCTTCGGTCTCGCGCCCCAGGTGATTTCGGGCACCAGCCAGACGGATCTGAACTTCGCAGCCGATGGCCCGTTCCCCGGCGGCGAGTCGAACCCTCTGAACTACCCCGTGGACACCGTGATCATGGGCAACGGCCAGGGATACTCCTCGGCCATCCCGTCGCCCGGGTATCCTTACGGCGGCAATTTCGACAATCGCGTGGAATGGTACGTGGGCGACAGCTGGAAGATCAAACCCAATTTCAACCTCAGCTACGGAATCCGCTACGTGCGCGACACCGGCCGCACCGACAGCTATCTCGGTCCCACTCCCGTGCTTAACATGTGGGCTCCGGGCCTGGGCAATCAGGTAAACCAGCCCAACAAGAACTTCGCTCCCCAGGTCGGCATCGCCTGGGATCCGTGGAAATCGGGCAAGACCGTATTTCGCGCCGGGGCCGGCATCTTCTACGAAAACGCCATCTTCAACAACGTCGAATTTGACGCTCCCGCGCGCCTGCAGAAGGGATTGTTCTTCGGCACCGCCACCGCCTGCCCCACCGGATCCGTACCGCTGCCGAACGGGCAGAGCATCAATACGGCGAACCTGTGCGGCCAGGCGATCGGCAGTGTTTATCAGCAGCTCGCCGCGGTCCAGCAACAGTACCAGGCGGCGACGGTCGCGGCCGGACCCCAGGCGAACGCCAGCTACGTCGGCACGACTCTCGCCGAGGGCGTCGATTCCACCGGCAACCAGATGATCGCGCCGGACTATCGCACGCCTTACTCGCTGCAGTTCAACGGCGGAATCCAGCATCAGTTCGGCACGGGCACGGTGCTGAGCGTGGATTACCTCCGCAACCGCGCTTTGCACCTTCTCGAAGGTTACGATCCGAATCACGTCGGCGACGCGCAATACCTGAATACGGCGGCCGCACTCAACGCCATCGCGGTCACCAATCAGTCCTACGGATGCGCGCCGGGAACCGCGGGAATCAACTGCGCGATCGGCGCCGGCGCCAGCATTGTGGATTACGCCGGCAACGGGCTCGACTCCGGCCGTTCCTACCTCGCCGGCTACCCCGCCTCGTACTTCGGGCTTACACCCGCTACGGGCGCGGCATTTCCCGGCATCAATCCGAACCTCGGGGAAAACCAGATGCTCTTTCCCATCGGATTCTCCGAGTACAACGCCCTGCAGATCAATTTGCGTCAGAATATCGCGAACCCGTTCCGCGGCGTGAAGCAGATGAGCCTGGAAGCGTCCTACGCCCTGTCGCGCTTCGACAGTTTCGCGCAGGACCAGGATTTCATCAACAATGCGACGGATTTCGACAACATCAACCATTACTACGGCCCGAACGCGCTCGATCGCACGCACCAGTTCTCGATCGGCGGCGTTTTCGATCTGCCCCACAACTTCCGCACCAGCTTCACCACCCACATCGATTCCGCGTTGCCGCTCACGCTGACGCTTCCGACCACCGGCGGTCCGGGCGAGATCTTCTTTTCCGACGTGACCGGCGACGGCACCACCGGCGACGTGCTGCCCGGCACCAACGTGGGTTCGTTCGGTCGCAGCATCAAAGTGGGCCAGCTGAACGGCGTGATCAACAACTACAACTCGAACTACGCCGGCAAGCTCACGCCCGCAGGACAGGCCTTGGTGAGTGCCGGCCTCTTCTCGACCACCCAACTGAGCCAACTGGGCGCGGTCATGCCGACGCTGCCAGCGGCGCCCGCCGGCGAGGTCGGACTGAGCCCGTTCATCACGTCCGACCTGAATTTCGGATACCTCTGGCACGTCAGCGAGAGAGTGGTGATCCAGCCTACGGTCGCGGTTTACAACCTGTTTAACGTGGCCAATTACGATGCGCCGGGAAACACGCTTAGCGGGGTTCTGAACGGACAGCCGGGATCGGTGAATGGCACCACGCCGGGCCTGCGCACGAATCGGACGCTGTTCGGCTCGGGAGTCTTTGCCTTTGGCGGCCCGCGCAGTTTCGAGTGGGGAATGAAAGTGACGTTCTAAGAAAGCAGTAGTCGTGGTGCTGTAGCGGCGCTCTGTGAGCGTCGGCCTTTCAGGAACAACAACCGGCGGTCGCAGGCCGCCGCTACAGCACGGTTACCAGTGCGGCGATGAGGACACCGCCGCTACAGGACGAGCATCAGGCGTTTTTCGCCTGAGCGCTCTCGCCTCCGATGTACCCTTCGCGTTCGAGGTGCAGGAAGACCTCCTGAGCGGCTTCCTCGGGCGTGGCATCGCTCGTGTCGATGGTGACGTCGGCGTCGGTCGGCGCCTCGTAGGGATCGGAGACACCGGTGAACTGCGGCAGAATCCCGGCGCGCGCCTTGGCATAAAGGCCCTTGCGATCGCGGCCCTCGCAGGTCTCGAGCGGCGTCGCCAGGTGCACCAGGATGAACCCGCCGAGCGGCGCGATCATCCCACGCACTTCCTTGCGGATGTTGTCGTAGGGCGCGATCGGCGCGCAGATGGCGATGCCGCCGTTTTTGGTGATCTCCGACGCCACGTAACCGATGCGCCGGATGTTGATGTCGCGATGCTCGCGCGAGAAGCCGAGTTCGGACGAGAGGTTCTTGCGGACAATATCGCCGTCGAGCAGCGTCACCGGCCGGCCGCCCATCTCCAGGAACTTCGTGCGCAGCACGTTGGCGATGGTCGACTTGCCGGACCCGGAGAGTCCGGTGAAGAACACCGTGAATCCCTGATCCTGCCGCGGCGGATAGCTGCGCCGGAGCTCGCGCTCCACTTCGGAGTACGTGAACCACGAAGGAATCTCGCGGCCCTCGTTCAGACGCTTACGCAGTTCCGTGCCGGAGATATTCAGCACGCGCGCGCCCTGCGGAACTTCGTCTTCGGGCACGTAGCAGTCCTGGTCCTCGAGGTAGAGCATCATCTGGAAGGGCACCATGGTGACGCCCAGCTCCTTCTCGTGCTTCCGCAGCAGTTCCTGCGCGTCGTAGGGACCATAGAAGGGCTTGCCGTCGGTGTCGTTTCCCGGACCGGCGTGATCGCGCCCCACGATGAAATGGGAGCAGCCGTGATTTTTGCGGATGATGGCATGCCAGAGCGCCTCGCGTGGGCCGCCCATGCGCATGGCGAGCGGGAGCAGAGCCAGCTTGGCGGTGTCGCGCGGATATTTGGGGAGCAGTTCCTGATAGCAGCGCACGCGGACGTAGTATTCCACATCGCCGGGCTTGGTCATGCCGACCGAAGGATTGATCAGGAGATTCGCCTCGACCTGCTTGGCGGCGCGCAGCGTCAATTCGACGTGCGCGCGGTGCATCGGGTTGCGCGTCTGGAAAGCCACGATGCGCCGCCAGCCCAGACGCACGAACTCGGCGCGCAGTTCCGCCGGGGTAAGGCGCAGCGAACGGAAATCGTAGTGTGCGGGCAGCTGAACGCCCTCGAGGGATCCGCCGACGTAGACCGGATTCGACTTGTTGATGACCTGGTCGGCGCCGGGATGCGCCTTGCTGGTCGAGTTGAACACCGCCTCGGCTTCGGCGGCGCGGTCGGGCGACCAGACGTCCTCCACGTGCAGGGCTGCGAGCATGACGCCCTCCACATCGCGCAGCGCGACGGTGCTGCCCGCTTTCAGGTTCTTCGCGAACTCCTCTTTCACATCGAGGGTGATCGGGATCGGCCACAGGGATCCGTCGGACAGCCGCATGTCGTCGCGAACGCCTTCGTAGTCGGCGCGGCTCATGAAGCCGCGCAGCGGGGAGAATCCGCCGTTGAGCAGCAACTCCAGGTCGCAGACTTGCCGCGCCGTCAGGTCCCAGGAAGGCCAGTCGCGCGATTCCGCCTTGAGTTCCTGGGCGCGCTCGGGCGCCGCCATGTGATTTACGAGCACACCGCCGTGCGGCGGATTCAAGTGGTCAGCCATATCAGAACAGCTCCTCCAGGATGGATTTGTCGCGGCGTCCTTTGCGGGCGCCCAAACCGGCGGGCTCTAACGGGCAGCCGGGCTCTCGGTAATCTGCTCGATCTGCGGATCGAGCAACAGGTCGATCTCCGGTCGCAAATTCGGGCCGCCCGCGATCAGGCCGGTCATGAGCGGCGACGGGTTGTTGAAAGTGGGAGGCTCGCCTTCCAGCCTTCGGACGAAGCCGCCGGCGGCCAGCACCAGCGCCGTCCCCGCGGCCACGTCCCATTCATTCTTCGGAACCAGCGTCCAGGTGGCGTCGGCCTTTCCCGCCGCCACCAGGCCAAGCTTATAGGCTACAGAGCCGATGTTTCTCACCCGGAACGGCAGGCCTTCGAAGCGCTTCCATTCGCCGCGCTTCGCCTCGCTGCGGCTGCCGAGCACCAGGGCGCCCTTCAGCGTGGCCCGTTCGCTCGGATGCGCGGGCTCGCCGTTGTAGGTCACGCCCGTTTCGCGCGATCCCACGATTCTCTCGCCTGTGGCCGGATTCAGAATGCCGCCCGCGACCGCCTGCCCGCGCTCGACGTATCCGATCGAGATGCACCACTCGGGAATGCCCTGAACGAACTCGCGCGTGCCGTCAAGCGGATCGACCACCCAGACGCGCTCGCGTTCCAGACGCTCCGGATCGTCCACGCTCTCTTCCGAAAGCCAGCCTTCGCCGTCGCGCACCAGGACATCGCGCAGCACCCGATTGGCGGCGTGATCGGCGGCGGTGACGGGATCGTCGCCGGACTTGAACTGTGCCTGCGTCTTGCCGGGGATGAATTCGGAGACCGCTGCGGCAGCCGCGTCAAGGGCTTCCTCGATGCGCCGCACCAGATCAACTGCTGTCGT
>JASHQD010000084.1 GCA_030037755.1 Terriglobia bacterium | reverse complement strand
TCCGTTTCCCTGGTCCGCGCGCAGAGCGCGTCACCGGAACAGATTCGATCCGCCGTGACCCGTGCCATCGACATCACCGATCAAGGCGCCGCCGGCTTCTACAAGTTCATGACATGCTCTTCGTGCCACGATCACGTCTTTCCGGTGATGGCATGGCAGTCAGCGCGCGAGCACGGGATCAAATTCGATGAGGCGCTGGCCAGCGAGGTGACTGCCAAGGGCCTGCTGACGGTCCCGAATTTCGTCTCCATTGACGTCGCGGTGCAGGGCTCAAATATCATCGACCCCGCAGCATCAGACGGTTGGTCGCTGATTGCGGCACGCGCCGCCGGAGTGCAGCCCAATCTGGTTACGGCCACCTATGCGCGCCGGATCGCCAACTGGCAGCGTGCGGACGGCCACTGGCCCACGCTCGATGCGCGGCCGCCGCAGTCCTATAGCCTCATCACGGACACCGCCGTCGCTGCGCGCGCTATACAGCTCTACATGCCGCGGAAAGTCCAGCAGGAGACTGGCGAGCGTCTGGCGCGCGCCAGGACCTGGCTGCTCGCTGCCCAGCCACAATCGACCGAGGAGTCCACGTATCGGCTGCTCGGCCTCTACTGGACAGGGGCAAGCGCCGGCGTCACGAAGCGCGCAGCCGCCGATCTGCTGGCTCTACAGCGGCCCGATGGCGGCTGGGCCGAACTCCCTCATCTGCAGCCCGACGCGTACTCCACCGGCGAGGCCCTGGTGGCGCTGAAGGAAGGAGGCGGTGTTTCGGTCACCGATCCGGCCTTTCGGAGAGGACTGCGATACCTGCTGTCCACTCAGGAGCCCGACGGGTCGTGGCACGTCCACACCCGCCAGTTGTCACCGGCGGCTGTCAGCCCGCCCTATCTTGAAAGCAGTTTTCCCTACGCGCACGACCAGTACATCTCCACCGCCGGCACCTGCTGGGCAGCCATGGCGCTGATGCTGGCGCTGCCGAAAGCGGCCGCTCCTGCCGCTGCGCCCCCGCTCACCGCGCTCGAGCCCAAAGGCCTCGAACCGTGGATGGGGACGGCGCTGTTCGGCACAGCGGCGGACCTCAAAGCAGCCCTTGATGCAGGCCTCGATCCCAACAGCAAGACCGCGGAAGGCACCACTCTCCTCATGATGGCCGCGCCTGACGCGGAAAAGATGAAGCTGCTGATCGATCGCGGCGCCGACATAAGCGCCAAGGCGAAAAGCGGATTTACCGCGCTGATGGTGGCCGCAACTTACCTAGGGTCGTCTGAATCGGTGAAAACGCTGTTGGCGCGCGGTGCCGAAGCGCGTGCCGGCGACGGCGTATTGTACGATGCCTCGGCGCTGTTTTTTGCCGCGGAAGCGGGCGACACCGAGGACATCCGCCTGCTGGTTGCGAAGGGCGCCGATCCCAACCGCAAAATGCGAGTGATCGGGATGTTGCCCTTTAGCCCGCTCTTCACGGCCGTGCCCTTCGGAGATCCCGCTGTGGTCAAGGCGCTGCTGGCCAGCGGAGTCGATCTTCGAGAAAGAGACGCCAATGGTATGACGGCGCTCGACTGGGCGGTGGTGACTCATCATCCGGACGTTGCGCAAACGCTGATCGACGCGGGGGCGGACGTGAACGCGGTCGATCGCTTCGGATACACGCCCTTGCTGTACGCCTCCACAATCGACTTTGGCGATGCGGCGACCGCGACGCTGCTGCTTCGCGCCGGCGCCGATCCCAACGTCAAGGACAAGGCAGGCAAGACGGCTTTGGCGCACGCCTACGATTATCCTTATCTGCGCGCGGCGCTCGAGAGCGTCAGAGCGAAGGAGTAGCGCACAAATTCCGCAGTGGGACGGATTACGCAGAATGATCCCGGCCGTTCCCTGGCCCGGCACTTCTACCACCAGGTGGGAACCGTTTTACCCGCAATGCTAAGGATCGCAGCTTCGGCGGCGTAGCGTGCGCGTGATATCGCGCGGACCTGCTCGAGGGCCGGCGAGGCTTCTTTGGCATCAGGTCGGATCTCCCGTTGCGGTGTCCTTGCCCTAAACCTCACGACAATTCAAGTTGACGGTAAACGGCTACGCGCGGATGTCGCGCTCGGAAGCTTTGGCTGGTTGGAGAGCTGCCATCACACAAAATCGGCCGAATACGTGCGATGCAGCCTGCCAAAAACCCTCGGGAAGCGGCGCCCGTAAGTTGCTGACTCTTGGCGGCCGGATTCAACCAGGGGTGGCTCGACAACCAGGTCGAGGTTTCAGGCTCCGGTCGGCTTATCCACGGTCATTTCTCCCTGATCCGCCGATTGCCGACGACGCGAGATTCGGCCAGGGTGCCTTCGCGCTTGAAAACTAATACTTCAGCCGGGTCCAGCTCTCGTGCAACCCGTTCCGCGTAGCTGACGGCACGGGCGCGGTCCCGATACCGCTGGCCGAAAGGCGCGCCGCGGGATACCTTAAGCGGACTCGAAGACGTGTTCTTGCGTGCTACGCGTCGTGTGTTCAGCAATGTTCGGTTATGGTCCATTTTCAAAGTTTCTCAAAACGCACGATTTGGGAGACACGGAGCCTTGATTCTACGCCTTCAAGTCTCAGGTTCCTCGCGCTGACCTTCGGCCCGCTGGTATTTCGGGCTCGCGTCCGGCGCTACCACGGCCTTGTCTAAATGCGGCCAGAGAGTGGCGGGGTGCGGGCTACTTTCGAATCCGCGGCGCCCAGCTGGCGAGGAATGGGGCTCCTACTCCCGGTTGTTTCAGAGCCCCAGCCTCCCCCAGCGGCAAACTCGAAAAAGCCGGGGAGGGCCTGAGTCGATGGGGCACACTCCCCGTAGGCCACGTCTTGAGAGAGCCGCGTTGAAGCGCGGTCTTGTACCGCATGGTATATAGGATTGTTTACCGAATGTCAAATGAAGGTTGACTAGTCAGAAGCATTCACTTTGGCAAGGCTGCGAGCCAGCTTCAGCAGCGACTCTCGGTCGGTTGGCTTCATCCTCCGCAGGTAGCCGGCCATCATCTCCGCGATCGGGTCCTTAGCCTTCGAGGGCTCGCCGTCCCGGAACATCTCGTGTAGCGGTACTGCGAGTGCTGCAGAGAATCGCTGAACGCTGTCAAGAGATGGAGTCGTATACCCGTTTTCGACTCGCGAGATGTACGCTGCTGCCATGCCGGTAGCGCGTTCGATGTCGCGCTGGGACAGGCCACGCTTTTCGCGCAACTCCCGGATTCGCTTGCCGATGCTTGTCATGCCGTCCGTCGCGAAAACGCCGAGATTGTATCGCACTTTGTCGGTATCAAGAGCCAAAAACGGAGAAGAGAGCGGAACCGTGGGTCGGCTGGTCGGCCGGCGCACTTTTTCCGGTGTATGATGCTGAACGCTGGCAACGATTGCTTGTTACAACAAGGAGGGAAGATGCGGAATCGAAGGATAAGCTGGCCAGCGGTGCTGATTGTGGGACTCATCGGCCTGTTCCCGTTGCTCGAAAAACCGCGATTTCAGGCTTATCACGCCGTTGATGTTCTCCAGTTGATTGCCTCCGGGATGTGTTTTGGTTTTGCTGTGGGAGTTCTTGTCGCCCAGCGCCGGTCGTCTAGCGAGTAAGATGCTGCGCCCCGCTTGAGAGGTCTGGCGCACCCCTATGGTACTCTCGGATTGCGCCCAAAAGTTGGGAGAGGCCCGCCAGCCACGGCGAGCTTTTCGATTTTCAGTTGAATTCCATCACATCCTAAAAATCTCTTGACAAGTCGGTTAGAATAAATCCCATCGAAGTTGCATT
>JASHQD010000083.1 GCA_030037755.1 Terriglobia bacterium | reverse complement strand
GGGTGTGCTTGGGTGATCACAGTTGCGTCCCGGGCAGTCTCTGCTTCTGCAGGAGGAGATCCAAATGCTTCGCGTCGCCTGCTGTCTGCTCGTAGCCACCATGGCCCAAGCGGCTACCCCGGTTCTTCAAACGTCCTTTGACAGATCAGACCATTCCTGGACCGTGGCGCGCGGATCGGCCGCGATTGACGCGGCTGTCCTCAACAATGGACACAAATCCCTTCGCGTGGAGCGCGACGCGACATCGACCGATGCCTGCGTTCGCTTGGCGCCGGTTCAACTCACGATGGGCAAGCGCTACGAGTTGAGCGGCTGGGTCAGAACCGAAGATCTCGAGGTGCGCGACACGGATCGATCGCCAATTGCCGTCGGCGCCGCGCTCACCATGGCGTCCATGCCCTTCGACGTTCACTCGACGTCGCTTGGCGGAACCCAGCCGTGGACGCATCTCACGCTGCGCTTCGTGGCCAGCAGCGCTCAGGACCAGGTGCTGCTCACCGTGGGCAACGGAGGATCGTTCACAGGGAAGGCCTGGTTCGAAGGCGTGCGCCTGGATGAGGTCGATTCGAACGGCGCATGGCCGGCTCGCGAAGCGGTCGAGACCTTTGGGCCTGCGTACCGCTACCCTTCCGCCGGATGGATCTATCTTCATATCGAAGGCCAGCCCTACGATCGCGGCTACCAGCATGGACACCTGATGGCTCGCGAGATTCCGGAGTACATGGAGCGCTGCGCAGCCCTGTTGGGCTCAAAGGACCACTGGGAGGACTATCGCACCACGGCCAATGCGCTCTTCCTCCGCGGATTTGACCAGGAGATCCTGGAAGAAATGCGCGGCATCGCCGAAGGAGCATCGGACGCGGGCGCGCGCTGGCAGAACCGCCGCATCGATCTGCTGGACATGGTGGTGGTGAATACCACGGTCGAGATGGGCGAGCTCGGCGCGGCAACCCAGACCACGGCCACGGGACTTGAAAACCTCAACTTCGACGCGCCGCCCTACGCCGGTGACAAGCGGAACTCCGCGCTCGATCATTGCAGCGCGTTCGCCGCCACCGGGACCGCGACGCGCGACGGCAAGATGGTGATCGGACACGTCACCTGGTGGCCGCTGACGCTGGCGGAACAGACGAACGTGATGCTCGACATCAAACCCGCGTCCGGGCATCGGATGCTCATTCAGAGCTATCCGGGCGGCATTGAGAGCGGCACGGACTGGTACCAGAACGACGTTGGCATCGTGCTGACCGAAACCACCATCGATCAGACGCCTTTTAATCCGCAGGGCACGCCGGTAGCGTTTCGCGCGCGCCAGGCGATCCAGTACAGCGACTCGATCGACGACGTGGTTCGCTACCTCGGCACGCGCAACAACGGCCTCTACACCAACGAATGGATCATGGGCGATGCCAAGTCGAACGAGATCGCGATTTACGACCTGGGGACGAATCATACCCGGCTGTGGCGCAGTTCGAAGAACGAGTGGTTCGGCGACACGCCCGGATTCTACTGGGGCGATAACAACGCCAAGGACCTGACGGTCCGCCTCGAGGATTATCCCAACCCCAAGGGCGATCCGGATTACATTCCTTACGTGCCGGGACCTCGCGATCTGGCGTGGCAGAAGCTCTACCGCGAGTATCGCGGCAAGATCGATGAGCAGTTCGGGTTTCTCGCGTTCCGCACAGCGCCGCTGGTCGCCATCAGCACCATGGACGCCAAAGTTGCGACTGCGGACATGGCGTCGCACATGATGGTCTGGGCGGAGATCGGCCGGCCCAACGAAACAGAGTGGCTGCCCAACAAGAAGTGGGATTTTGACAAGGACGATGGCCTCTACCCGTCCGGTTACCAGCTGTTTGAAGCAGACCCATCGCCGTCGCTGCAGGCGGAGATTGCGGAGAACGAGAAGACGCGGGTGGCCGCGCTGCTCGATCCGCCGAAGCCCAAGCCCGTTGAGGATCCGCCGTCTTACGACGGCCGTCTGTGGAAGGGATGGGTGCTGCCGGCATCGGACGCGGATATCTGGTTCGTCGCCGGATCCGCGCAGTACGCGCGCGTGCTCGGGTCGAACGATGTGAAGGAGGCGATGAACACCCAGTTTGCGGCGTGGCGGCGCCTTGGCTTGAGCACCGGTGATGCCACGGACAATTTCGTGCGGGAGCGAACCAAGGGCGTAATCCTTCTTGATTCTCTGCGGGTCAAAATGGGTGACGACGCGTTTCTCAAGCTGATGAGCGACTACTTCGCCGAGAACACCACCAAGACCGTCACGGCGCAGTCTTTCCTCGATAAGGCTGGCGTCGATAAAGCCAGCGCTCACCTCGATGACATCGATCCGCCCGACGGTCCCGCTTATGTCACGAGCGACATCTGGCGCAGACTTTCATCGGCCGTGATCGTCTATGGCACCTTGCGCGATGCCGGCTCGAATCGGTATGCGGCGGAACAGCTGCAGAGCCAGTTCCTGAGTCGATACCAGAGCGAGGTGCCGATTTACAAGGATTTCGAGGCTTCGGACGACCTGCTGCGTCATCGCGACGTGGTCTTCGTGGGCCGGCCCGAATCCAACTCGGCGCTCGCGGCGTGGTCGGGCAAGCTCAACCTCGATTACTCGGGCGCCGCTTTTAAGATTGATGGCGAAGTGCACGCCTCCGAGCGCGAGGCGCTGATCCTGGCGGCTCAGAATCCGCTGGACGCCACTCACATGGTGCTCGTGGTGGCAGGGAATGACGCCCTCAGCACAGTGAAAGCTCAGGCGGCGGATTTCTCTGCGGATGAGTACGTGGTCTTCAGGACGGATGGCGAGGCAACGAGCGGGTTCAGAAAAGCGGCTGCGCAGACGGCGTCGGCTGGCCGGCCGTGAGGTGCTGCAAGGAGTCTCCAACACAGAGTTCACAGAGCCTCTGTATCCTCTGTGTTGAGGTTTTTCTCGGCACAGAGGACACGGAGCAGAAGCCGAAGTTGTCAGTGGTTCAGATCGCTGTCAGCGGCGTGGCCGCTTCCAGCTTGTCGCTCACCGACCGGTAAGACAGTCCCTCGTTTTCCAGGATCACTTCCAACACCGCCGGCGGATGGATCTCGCCCTGGATCAACGCCTCGGATAGAGGATCCTCCACGTGCTTCTGCAGCGCACGCCGCAGGGGACGTGCTCCGTAGGAGCGGTCCGTACACGTCTTTTCGACGAGCCAGCGTCCGGCATCGGGAGCGAGCGTCAGCGAGATGTTCTTGTGGACCAGTTGGAGATTCAACTGGCTGAAAAGCAGTTCGACAATCTGCAGGAGATCGGCATCGGTCAGCGCGTTGAAGACGATCACTTCGTCGAGGCGGTTCAGGAACTCGGGATTAAAGAGGTGCCGGACCTCGCCCATCACCAGATCTTCGATCTTCTTGTCGTTGGCCGTGTCCGACGACGACTTGAACCCGAGATTGGCGCGGCGCTCGATGTAGCGCGCGCCGATGTTCGAGGTCATGATGATGATGGTGTTCTTGAAATCCACCGTGTTGCCGAGCCCGTCGGTGAGCTGGCCGTCTTCGAACACCTGCAGCAGGATATTGAACAGGTCGGGGTGCGCCTTCTCGATTTCGTCGAGCAGCACCACGGAATAAGGCGAGCGGCGCACGCGCTCGGTCAACTGGCCGCCCTCCTCGTAGCCCACGTACCCCGGAGGCGATCCGATCAGCTTCGATACCGCGTGCTTCTCCATGAATTCCGACATATCGAAGCGGATCAGGGCGCGCTCGCTGCCGAACAGGAACGAAGCCAGCGTCCGCGCCACTTCCGTCTTGCCGACGCCCGTGGGCCCGAGGAACATGAAGCTGCCCACCGGACGTCCCGGCGCCTTGATGCCGGCGCGCGACCGGCGGATGGCTCGGGCCAACGCCGAAATCGCCCGATCCTGGCTCACCACGCGGTGATGCAGCTCCTCCTCGATGCGGAGGAGCTTCGACATCTCTTCTTCCTTGATCGACGTGACCGGCACGCCCGTCCAGCGCGCCACCACTTCCTCGATGTCGTCACGCGTGACCGACCCCATGGCGGTCTCGTCGATGTGATACCGCTCGCGCAGCATCCGCAGGTGATCGCGCTCCTTGCGCTCCTCTTCGGAGTAGAAGCGCGCCTTCTCGAATTCGTGGCTGTTGATCGCGTTTTCCATGCGATGCAGCACGAACTTGATGCGCTTCTGGACGTCGATCATTTCTTCAGGCAGCGAACTCTGGCGCAGCTTGACGCGCGCGCCCGCCTCATCGATCAGGTCCACGGCTTTGTCAGGCAGGAAGCGATCCGCGATGTAGCGATTGGAATGCGTGACGGCGGTGGTCAGCGAGTCGTCCGTGTAGCTGACGGCGTGGAACTTCTCGTAGCGTTCCTTGATGCCGAACAGAATCTTGACGGCTTCTTCCTCGCTCGGCGGCGGGACCTTGACGGCCTGGAAGCGTCGCTCGAGCGAGCGGTCCTTTTCGATCGATTTGCGGTATTCCGCCGGCGTGGTGGCGCCGATGCACTGGATTTCGCCGCGCGAGAGCGCCGGCTTGAGGATGTTGGCCGCGTCGAGCGACCCTTCGGCCGATCCCGCGCCCACCAGCGTGTGCAACTCGTCGATGAAGATGATGGCGTTCTGCGAATCCATCAGTTCCTTCATGATGGTCTTCAAACGCTCTTCAAATTGCCCGCGGTACTTGGTGCCGGCGACAATCAGCGAAAGATCGAGCGCCATCACGCGCTTGTCAGCGAGGAACGAGGGCACGTTGCCGTCGGCGATGCGCTGCGCCAGGCCTTCGACGATCGCGGTCTTGCCCACGCCCGGCTCGCCGATCAGCACCGGGTTATTCTTTGTGCGCCGGCAGAGGATCTGCACCACGCGCTCGACCTCGTTCTCACGGCCCACGAGCGGATCGAGCTGGCCCTCGAGCGCCGCCTGCGTCAGGTCGCGGCTGAATTCGGTCAGCAGCGACGTTTCCTTGCTGCGGTTGGACGGCTTGTCAGGAGAGCGGCCCAGTTCCTCGCGGAGAGTGGAGAGGCGCAGCCCGCGCTCGTGGAGGATTTCGGCGGCGAACGACTTCTCCTCGCGCAGCAGCCCCAGCAGCAGATGTTCGGTGCCGATGTGCTTGTGCGACAGCCGCTCGGCTTCTTCGGCGGCATAGGTCAGCACGCGCTTGCACTCCTGGCTGAGCGGGAGATCGACCGAAGTCGATACCTTCTCTCGAACCGTGGTCCGGCCTTCAATCTGTTTGCGGACCGATTCGATCGAGGCATGGGAGCGCAGGAAGCGGTTGGCGAGCGCTTTGTCTTCGCGGAGCAGGCCGAGCAACAGATGCTCGGTTTCGATATAGGGGCTGCCGAACTGGCTGGCTTCGTAACGGGCGAAAAAGATGACGCGACGTGCTTTCTCGGTATATCGTTCGAACATACTCCTCTAGCCTCGAAGTACTTCAACCTGCGACGCCATTGGCCTGCTCCGGACTTCAGCCTCTGATCTCTGCCGAAGCCGTCTTCGCCTCTTCCGTCAGCCGCCCGGCGCCGAGCCGCAGAATTCGATTGGCGCGTCCGGCCAGTTCCAGGTTGTGCGTGGCCAGCACCGACGTGAGGCCGTGGTTCCGGTGCAGCCGTTCCAACAGCTCGATCACCCGCATTGCCGTCTGGTGATCGAGACTTCCGGTGGGCTCGTCGGCCAGCAGCACCGAAGGCCGATTCGCCAGGGCGCGGGCCAAAGCCACGCGCTGCTGCTCACCGCCGGAAAGTTCCCCCGCGCGCCGCTCGGCCGCGCGCGACAGCCCAACTTCTTCCAGCAGATCCTGCGCCCGCCCGCGCGCCGCCGCAAAATCCCGCCCCGCGATCAACTGCGGGAGGATGATGTTCTCGATCGCCGTAAATTCCGGCAGCAGATAATGCATCTGCCAAACAAACCCAAGCTGCCGGCTGCGGTAATCGGCGCTTTCGCTGGCACTGAATCCGCCTACCCTTCTAAGACCAAAGTATACCTCTCCGGCGGAGGGAGTGTCCAGCGCGGCCAGCAGGTAGAGCAGCGTGGTCTTGCCCGCGCCGGAGTCGCCGACCAACGCCACAAATTCGCCTTGGCGGATTTCGAAGTCCAGATTGTCGAGGACGGTGACCGTCTCCGCGACTGATGTGAAGCTCTTCGAAAGGCGTTCTGCCTTGAACAGAACGCCGTCGGTATCGGCGGGTTGTAAGGCGGACTCAGTCATGCGCGCGACGCTCGCTGCACGCTCGCTCTCCCCAATTCGATTATAGCCGACCCTTGGGCGATGTTAATCTTTAGCGTCGCCTCGCTCTTCAAGCTCGGTTTCCTCTGGCGCATCGGTGGGCTCTCGAATTCCATGAGGCATCCGTCAGGGTTGTCTCGATCTGGAATCCATGAATGCTTCATTTTGAATCCCAGTCCGTCGACGCAGAACCTGAGCGGGTTTGCGGTTTAATCTGTAGGCTGTCGACTGTCAACTGTCAACTCTCAACTCTCAACTCTCAACCCTCAACTCTCAACCCTCAACTCTCCCGGACTCTCAACTGCCAACTTCAGCATCCCCTCCCGGGTATTCTTTACACGTTCGCCTGCAGATTGCTGAAAACACGAAGCAAATAAATTTTCTCACTTTCCTCACTTTCGCCCACGGTCCCAAATTTCGGGAGGACAATTATTATGCCGGCTTTTCGGGGGCCGACGATTTTGTCGGCATCGGCCAGATACGGACCTGGAGTAGTCCCTGGGCGCGCGAGGGTAATTGGAATGAACCGGCGGGGCGAACGGATGCGGCAGGCCATCGATCGCGGGATGCGATTTAGCTCTATTCTACTGAAGACGATAGGCTTAGACCGAGGTCTCCGAAAGCGTCCGAAATGCGCCCAAAACAGCCCCTCACGAAGCCGGAATGTAACGTTGAATGAACAAGATACAGGGGGGTGGCCAAATCATGCCATCGATTCGCAAAAATACGCTTCGCCCTCATCCAACTGATAATACTGTGCTTAGTCAGCAATCGGGTGGCTGGAAACGTGGAAAATGCATGAAAAAAACATCCACCAGCCAAAGCTGGAATGTGATGTTGAATGAATAAGATAGGTCAAAAAGGGGGGCTAGACCCAAAGCTGGAATGTCCTTTAGATTCATCAAAAAGGGGGCTACAGGGAAATGCGCAAAGACGTCGATTAGGGCAGTTTTGCTGCGAAAAAGGGCCCATTTGGGCACGTTTGAGTTCGAAGCTCTTCGGGTCAAACTGCGACGACTCCCGGACGAATCCAAGACGAGCAAAAGACAGGCGCTGGGAATGGGTTGCGGAAAGGCAGGTCTGGGGCGGGAATTCTGGGCGCGACTTTAGGCCCAAAAACGTCTAATCGAGCCAGGCAGGCGGCAAAGGCTGCGGATTCGCTGTAAAATATACGTCCGAGGACGGATGATCTTGGATATGCCGATAAACTTGCAAGTTACGCCGGGTGGAATGACGCGACGCCGTGCGGTTGGCCGAGGACAGTTTCGTGTGCGGCTGTGGGGTGCTCTCTTGCTGGCGCTGGTGCTGGGCGCCTGCTCCCGCGATCCGAACGCGGAGAAGCGGAAGTACGTCGAGAGCGGCGATCGCTATTTTGCGCAGCAGAACTACCGCTCGGCCGTGATCCAGTACGCCAACGCCATCAAGATCGATCCCAACTACGAGGAAGCGCACTTCAAACTCGCCCAGACCTACCTCAAGCTGACCTCGTGGAACCAGGCGTACGCCGAGTTGAATCGCGCCGTGAGCGAAAAGCCCGACGACTTGAAAGCGCAGGTTACCCTCGGCAACCTGCTGCTGGCGGCCAGGGAGTTTTCGCACGCGCAGGACGTCGCGCGCACCGTGCTCGAGAAAGATCCGAACAACGTGGACGCCCACATCCTGCTGGCCAATTCCTATGCCGGCCTCAACAACGCCGAAGCGTCAATTAAGGAAATGCAGGGCGCCATCGAACTGGCGCCGAACCGCGCCGGGTCTTATCTGAACATGGGCGCGCTCGAAATGGGCAGCAAGGCCCCTGCCGAGGCCGAGGCCGATTTCAAGAAGGCCGTCGAGCTCGATCCAAAATCCGTGAATGCGGAGCTGGCGCTCGGCAATTTTTACGGCAGCCAGCGCCGCTTTCCCGAAGCCGAGGAGGCATTCCAGAAGGTCGTGAGTCTCGATCCCAAGAACTCGATCGGGTATGGCGCGCTCACCCGGTTGTATCTCGTCGAGGGGCAGCGCGACAAGGCCGAGCAGGAGATGCGTGACGCGCGAAGTGCGGCTCCGGACGATCCGGCGGCCTACCGGATGCTCGGCGACTTCTATTTCGCGGCCGGCGATCTCGCCAAGTCCACCAGCGAGTACGCCGCGGTCGTCCAGCAGCACCCTAAAGACCTCACGGCCAAGAGCAATTACATCCAGCTTCTTATCCTCACCGGCAAGCTGGACGACGCGGCGAAAGTGGACGACCAATTCCTGAAGTCGAACCCCAAAAACGTCCGCGGTCTGATCCTTCGGGGGCAGATCCTGACGGCGCAAGGCAAGCCGTCGGACGCAATCCAGGCGCTGCAATCGGCCATCAGAACCGAGCCGGAGAATGCCCTGGCCCACTATCACCTGGGCATGGCGTTTGCCGCCAACGGCGATCAGGACCGGGCGCAGAGCGAGTGGCAGCAGGCGGTGAAGCTCCAACCTAACATGGTGGAGGCTTACCGCGCCCTGGCGGCCACCGCTGCCCGCAAGAACGACCTTGACCTGCTGGCCCAGACGGGCAACGAGCTGATCCGAGTGGACCCGAAAGCGCCCGAAGGATACATCTATCGTGGGGCGGCGAGCGCGGGACGCAACGATTTTGACGCGGCCGAGGCCGATCTCCAGAAGGCCATGGAGATGGCGCCCAACGTCCCCATGGTCTACATCCGGCTGGGCGCGCTGCGCATGCAGGAGAAGAAGGACGCGGAAGCTGAAAAATACTACCAGAAAGCCCTGGACCTGAACGCGCAATCGTTCGACGCGCTCAAAGGCCTGGTCACCGTCTACGCCGACCAGAAGCAGGTGGGCAAAGCGCTGCCCATCGTCCAGTCCTACATCGAGAAATCGCCCGATAACGGCGGATTCTACCTGATCCTGGGCGGGATCTACATGGATCTTCACCAGTACGACCAGGCAAAGACGGCGATCAACCGGTCGATCGAACTCGAGCCCAAGGAACCGAACGGCTATCTGCTGCTGGCGGAGACCGAGGCGCGCCAGGGGCAGGCAAACGACGCCATCGCCACCTATCAGCGCGCCATCCAGCAGGCGCCGAAGGACCCGCGCATGTACGTGGCGCTGGCCTCGCTCGAGGACCAGGTGGGCAAGTGGCAACAGGCGGTCGACGACTATCAGAAGGCCCTGCAGGTCCAGCCCGATTTGCCCGTGGCAGCTAATAATCTAGCCTACGTCATGCTGGAGCACGACCAGAATCCGGACCAGGCGCTGGCGCTGGCCGAGACCGCCAAGCGCGCCCTGCCGCACGATCCGGAAGTGGCGGACACGCTGGGCTGGGCGTATTACAAGCGGGGAAGCGTGGCCCTGGCGATCACCACTCTGCAGGACGCCGAACGCGAATCGCCGCAGAACGTGAACATCCATTACCACCTCGGCCTCGCTTACCAGAAGGAGAACAACGCGCGCGACGCGCGCGCGGAACTGGAAACGGCTTTGAAGCTCAACCCGAATGGGCCGCATTCAGGAGACATCAAGGGTGCGCTCGAAGGCGCGCACACCCAGTAGTGGAATCCGTGTTGCTTGGTTTCGCCCCTCCCCCAAGGATGAGGGCGCGTGCTAGGCTTGCAATTGATGCCCAGGAGTAGCCGCACAGCTCGCGTCCATCGTCGCAGCCAGGCTGGTGCCGGCGACGTCTTCATTCCCGAGAAGCTCTACTTCCGCATCGGCGAAGTCAGCCAGATCACGCACACCAAGGCATATGTGCTCCGCTACTGGGAGACCGAATTTCCGACGCTCCGGCCGGGAAAGAGTTCAACCGGGCACCGGCTCTATCGCCGGCGCGATGTTGAGATGGTGCTGGAGATCCGGCGCTTGCTTTACGCGCAGGGGTTCACGATCGAAGGGGCGCGGAAGCTGCTTGCCGGGCAGGCGGGGCGCGAGAAATCGGCGCAGAAGCATCTGTTCGCCGGGAGTGCGGTGGGAGAGTCAGTGGATGGCGCGCGTCTGCGTGAGATCCGGCGCGAGGTGCAGGGAATCCTCGCGATGCTTTCACGGAAGCTGCGCTAGTGGTGCAGCGTGCTGTAGCGGCGCTCTATGAGCGCCGGCCTTGAGTTTTTGAGAACTCTCTCGCCGCTCATAGAGCGGCGCTACAGCGCGCAAGCTGCCGTGCGCTTGACGTCCCGAGCGGCAGCTTGTAACCTGTAACCATCCTCTTGGTCAGTCGGGACGTGGCGCAGCCTGGTAGCGCACTTGCTTGGGGTGCAAGGGGTCGCCAGTTCAAATCTGGCCGTCCCGACCAATCCTCCGATGGTTCTTTCCTTCGTGAGTGTGACTGCCTGGCAGGTATCAACCGAGGTCGGGGCGGGGAAGCGTGGTTACTGGGGACGATACTGCACGATCACGTTGGCGTCTGCCGGGCTTGCGGCGCAGCCTTGCGCGCCGCGCGATACGGCGACGGTCAGAGGTGCTCCGGCGGCAAATGGCTGGTTCACCGTGCCGCTGTCGTTCGCTGCCTGGCTGATCGTGATGGAGACGTTGTGGTGGGAGGGATCGGATAACTGCACGCTGGCGTTCGTACGGCATCCTGCGGGCGCGGTCTTCGCCTGGACCTGTAGCCGCGTCACGATGATGCCGCGGTCGGGAGTGAAGGTGGACCCGGTCCACGCGCTGGTGAGCGTACCCGGAAGAAATGTCGCGTATGTAGCGCGCGGCGCCGCGGTGAAAGTCTCGTTGCCGAGGTCAATGGCCGGGGCGATCAACCCGTTCTTCGGATCGAGGTAGAACTCGGCGGTGCGATTTCCCGCGGTGAAACGGTAGCGCTGGCTCGACTCGTCATAGCTGAGAAGATCGAAGCCGTGAGCGTTGGACATCTGCAGGACTGTGGCGGTTGAACTGCAGCCCGAAGCGGCGCACTGAACGGCCACTGCCGCGCCTGACGGAGGCCGGTCGAGCCTCAGGCCGAATGAATAGTCGCCGGTGAAATTCAATCCCAGCGGCGGATTCAATCTCCCGGCTGGAGCGTAGAAGCTCGATGGCGTGTTATTCGCCACGCGAAAGGCGGAGTCGCTGCCTGACCAGACGCCGTTCAGGAACAGGTCATAGCCGAATCCGGCGGCGTTTCCGAAATGAGGGTAATACTTCTCGAGCACGAAGTTCCCCATGGTGACGTGGACCGCCGGATACATCGTTTCTTCGACGGCGTCGCCCGGAGCCCACTGCACGTTGTTCGGCGCGAGGGTCAGCGTGTTGCTTACGGCGCCGTCCTGCTGCACCGAGTTCACTTCCGCCATGGGGTACATAGCGTAGCCTGGATTGGTTGGACCCCAATTGCCGGGGTAAGCCTTGTAGGCTCCCAGTCCGGCGATCCAGATTTGTGCGGAGTTCGCGGACAAAGAAGCCACTGCCGGCCAGGCGAAGTGAAGTGTTCCGGTGATGGCGTGAATTTTGGAAGGGAACGTGGCGTCGGTTACATCGTCTGCTGTGAAATCGAAAAGAAACCCGCAGACGCCGCCGGACGCAATCGTCGCGTCGGGCGAATGGGGCTTCGCGAACTCGGCCGTAAAGGTCCCGGCAGAAGCGTCGACGGCTGCCGGATAAAGCATCTCAAAAGCGCCACCGTCCGCAACGCAAAGCAATGTCGACGTACTGATGACGGAAATCGAACCTCTGGTGAAAGATTCCGGCCTGACGGTCGCCGTCGTATGGGGTGCTGTGATGGCCGATCCCAGTTTTGCGACGACGGTGCTGACGGGCCACGCGGTGCCGGCGCCGGTGACAGTTGT
>JASHQD010000082.1 GCA_030037755.1 Terriglobia bacterium | reverse complement strand
GGCGGAGTTCCTGATTCCGCCCGGCCTCGCGGCGCAGGGAGATCCTCATCTGCTGCGAATCGTAATCGACAACCTGCTGGCCAACGCATGGAAATTCAGCGCCCGGCGAAGTCCGGCCCGGATCGAGATCGGAATCACGGCGCGGAACAATCGCCCGGTGTACTTCATTCGCGATAACGGCGTGGGATTCGATATGGCGTACGCCGGCAAACTCTTCGCCCCTTTCCAGCGTGTCCACTCGGCCGCCGAGTTCCCCGGCACCGGAATCGGCCTGGTGACGGTTGCGCGCATCGTGCACAAGCACGGAGGCGAAGTCTGGGCGGAGGCCGAGGTCGAGAAGGGGGCGACGTTTTATTTCACGCTCGGAGAGGAAGATCGACAGTTCACAGTCGACAGTTAACAGTCGACAGGAGAAAACTCAGGTACAACGGGGCCATGTTCGGTGAATGCCGGCATGGACTGTCAACTGTCGATTGTCAACCGCATTCGGAGGATCTCCCATGGATCGGCGTACCATCTTACTGGTTGAGGATAATCCTGACGACGAGGCCCTGACCATTCGCGCCTTGAAGGCAAGCCACATTCTGAATCCTGTTGTGGTAGCTCACGACGGCGTTGAGGCTTTGGACTATCTATTCCGAGAAGGCGCCTGGGCAGGCCGTAGTCCCGCCGACAGCCCCGCTGTGGCTCTGCTCGATCTGAAGCTTCCCAGGCTGGATGGGCTGGAAGTGCTGAAAAAGCTCCGCGCCGACGACAGGACGCGACTGCTGCCGGTAGTCATCCTGACTTCTTCCAAGGAAGAGCAGGACCTTGTTAGTAGCTACAGCTTGGGATGCAACAGCTATATCCACAAGCCGGTGGATTTCGAACAATTTTGTAGCGTAGTGTCACAGTTGGGGCTATACTGGCTGGTAGTTAACGAGGCTCCGCCTTTTAGGGCCTAGGATGACAGTCGACAGTTGAACGTGGCCGGTTAACAGTCGACAGTTGACAGTCCACAGTTAGAGTGTTGGTGGAGCTGAATGCTTTACGTTGTCTTGCCAAGCCTCGGGCTGCCCCTGCGAACTGTGAGCTGTAACCACCGTCGACGGTTAACTGTCAACTGTTGACTGTCGACTGTCGACTCCCAAGGAGTCCCGCATGGACCCAAAATCCGCGCAGCCGCTGCGTGTTCTGATCGTTGAAGATTTCGCTGCCGACGCCGAGCTTTCGATCCGCCAGCTTCGCAAAGACGGGTTCAACGTTGAGGCGGACGTGGTGGACACGCGCGAGGCGGCGCTGGCCAGAATCCGGTCGAAGCCGTACGACGTTGTGCTGGCCGATTACCAGCTTTCCGGATGGAATGGGACCGAGCTTCTGCCGCTGTTGCAGAAGGAGCGGCTCCAGATCCCCATGATTCTGGTCACGGGCGCGATCGGCGATGAATCCGCGGTCGATTGCATCCGCCGCGGAGTGTCCGATTACGTATTGAAGCAGCACCTGGCGCGCCTGCCGCAAGCCGTGCGGGCGGCGATCGAGGAAAGATCGCTGCGGGAGCAGGCCCGGCGCGTCGAAGAGGATCGGGCGCGGCTGGCGACTGCCATCGAGCAGTGCGCCGAATCGGTGATTATTACCAATGCGAAGGGGACGATCGAGTACGTGAACCCCAGGTTTTCCGAGGTCACCGGCTACAGCCGGGAGTGGGCGATCGGGCGCAACCCACGCATGCTGAAGTCGGGACATCACCCGGACAGCTTCTTCGAGGAGTTCTGGAAGACGATCACGGCCGGCAATCCCTGGCACGGGGAAATAGTCAACCGGCGCAAAGACGGCACCATTTACGTCGACGAGCTTCACGTGGCGCCGGTACGCGACGCCGCGGGCAAAATCACCCACTTCATCTCGACGCACGTGGACATTACGGAGCGCAAGCGCAGCGAGACCGAGCGCACGCTGCTGGCCACGGCGATCGCGCAGGCGGCGGAGGCGGTGCTCATCACCGATCCGCAGGGCGAGATTCAGTATGTGAATCCGGCGTTCACCACCATGACCGGATACGCCGCTGAAGACGTGCTGGGCAAGAATCCACGCATTCTGAAATCCGGCCGGCAGGACGAGGAGTTCTACCGCAATATCTGGGGGACCATCCTTCTCGGCAACGTCTGGCGCGGAGAGGTCGTCAATCGCCGCCGCGGCCGGGGCGGCGAATTCTACACGGAGGAGATGTCGATCACGCCGGTGCGGGGTGGCGACGGGTCGATCACCCACTTCATCGCCGTCAAGCAGGACATTACCGAGCGCAAGCTGGCCGAAGAGGCGCTGAAGGCGTCGGAAGCGCGCTATCGAGGGCTGTTCGAAGCCTCCGAGGACGGCATCTTGGTTCTTGACGGTCACAACCTGCGAATCATCGACGCGAACCCGGCGGCGTTTCGAATGCTGGAAGCCACCCCGCATCGCGTCGTGGGCAAAAAACTGAGGGACCTCGAGGCCTTCACCAACGCCGGTGACATTCCCGAGTCGGTGCGCGGCCTGCACGGCGCTAATCTCTCACTGCTTCCCCGGTCCGGCCGGCGCATCGCCGTCGAAATGACATCCGTAGCCTACCATCTCGGCGAGAGGGCTTTGATCCAGTGCAGGCTGCGCGATGTCACCGTCAGGCAGCAGGCCGAACAGCAAGCCAAAGCCCTTAATGACGTGCTGGAGCAGCGCGTAACGCAGCGTACCGAGGAGTTGCAGACGGGCAACGAGGAGCTGGCGCTCGAAATGGCGGAGAGAAAGGAGGCCCAGGAAGCCCTCGCCGAACTCCAACGCCAGACGACATTGATTCTCGATTCGGCGGGCGAAGCGATCTTCCGCATCGACGCCGGCCGCGAATGCACCTTCGCGAATCCGGCCGCGACGCGCCTTCTCGGCTACACTTCGGAGGAGTTGCGGGGACAGAATCTGCACCTGCTGGCCCAGCACAGGTTGCCGGACGGAAGCCTGTGCGCCACCGAAGACTGCCCGATATTCAAAGCCCTTTGCCAGGGTGTGGTCCAGACTGCCGAGAACCAGATTCTTACGCGGAAAGACGGCTCCTCAGTCTGGGTGGATGCGATCACCGCTCCCATGACCGAGGCAGGCCGGATTATCGGCGCCGTCCTCATGGCGCATGACGTGAGCGAGCGGCACGCCGTCGAGAAAATGAAGAGCGGATTTGTGTCCATGGTCAGCCACGAGCTGCGCACGCCCCTGACCGCGATTCGCGGCGCCTTGGGACTGATAGGGAGCGGCGGCTCCGACAGCCTCTCGGGGCGCGACCGGCGCATGGTCGAGATCGCAATCAACAACACCGACCGGCTGGTCCGGCTGGTGAGTGACATCCTCGATTCCGAACGGCTGGAGAGTCAGCAGACCGCGCTGGCTCGCCAGTGGACCACAGCCGCCGACTTGATGACACAATCGGCCGAATTGATGCGGTCCCTGGCCGAGACCGCCGGCGTGAGGCTCGATATTTGCCCCGTGCCACAGCGCCTTCACGTTGAAGTCGATGGCATCCTCCAGACGCTGACGAATCTGCTCAGCAATGCCATCAAATTCTCGCCGCCCGGCTCGACGGTGCGTCTGGAGTGCCGCACGAAAGGCGGGAATGCTGAATTTCAGGTCATCGATCGGGGGCCGGGTATTCCGCCGGACAAGCTGGAAAGCATCTTCGAACGATTCAATCCTGTTGACGCCTCAGACTCGAGGCGCCGCGGCGGAACCGGGCTGGGCCTCTCGATCTGCCGCGGGATCGTCCAGCGGCACGGCGGGACAATCCACGTCGACAGTCAACTGGGGCAGGGGAGCACATTTGTGTTCACGGTGCCGGTGGGGTCAGAGATCGCGTTAGCCGCCGCCGGCACGCCGTAGCGCGCGCCTTCCCGGGCGCGGGGCATGGAGCACACACTGATGAGCAAGAGAATCCTGATTGTGGACGATGAGGACGATATTCGCGAGGTCGCTCGCATCGCACTCGAGGAGACCGAAGGTTGGACTATTGGGGAGGCATCCTCGGGAGCCGAGGGCATCTCGATCGCGCAGGCCGAGCGTCCGGATGCGATCCTGCTCGATTTGATGATGCCCGATCTGGACGGCACGGCTGTCCTCGAGAAGCTCAAGGCCGATCGAGGAACGGCCGCGATTCCAGTGGTCCTGCTGACCGCAAAAGTGAAGGCCGCGCGTGAACTGTCGGGGACGGGGGCGGCCGGCGTCATCGTCAAGCCTTTCGATCCTCAGCGGCTGGGCTCCGAAATCGCTGAGATTCTCGGTTGGCCGGCGCGGCTGTAGCGGCGCTGTCCTCAGCGCCGGGCAGGCCCGCGCTGTAGCGGCGGTGTCCTCACCGCCGAAATAGATCCTCCTTTTTTGGGGCGGCGCTGGGGACAGCGCCGGATCACGAAGATCCATTCGGCGCTGGGGACAGCGCCGGATCACGAAGATCCACTCGGCGCTGGGGACAGCGCCGCTACAGTGCAGTTCGGATGAATTGTCATGGCTAAAATTCTGGCGGCGGGCCTCGAATCCTGGATCGTCCGTCAGATTGCGCTCCGGCTGCCAGGGACATCGATCGTCGAACTCGCCGAACCCGACTTGGTGGACGCGGAAAGGAATCAGCAGCCCGGCGATCTTCTGATCCTCGACCATAGCCTCGCCGCCCCGAAAACGCCCGATCTCCTGGCGCGGCTGCGCCGAGTTCTTCCGGAGCTTCCCATCATCTACTGCCTCGATGCCGACGCCGGCGCGATGCTCGTGCGGCGGCTCCTTCTCGATCTCAAGGCCAACGAGATTATGTTCCATCCCATGGACGCCGGCGCCCTGGCCGAGCGCGCGGCTGCGCTTCTGCAGCTTCGTTATGACCCCGCCGGCGAGCGGGAATCGACCGATGGCAGGGAAAGGGCCTTGAAGCGGCGGCTGGCCGGCGTCTGGAATCGATCGCGTTCCAGGATGCTGGAACGGCTGGGCGTCCTCGATCGCGCGAGTGCTGCGCTGCTGCATGGGAGCCTTGAACCCGGACTGCGTACGCAGGCGGAAAGCGAAGCCCATAAACTGGCAGGCTCGCTCGGGA
Source organism: Terriglobia bacterium (assembly GCA_030037755.1). Lineage (GTDB taxonomy): Bacteria > Acidobacteriota > Terriglobia > UBA7540 > UBA7540 > Gp13-AA77. The sequence continues at coordinate 2,633 of JASHQD010000082.1, read as the reverse complement.
CCTTCGGATTGCACGCGGCGAGCCGCTTTGCCTCTGAAATGGAGCATTTGCTGCGAAACGACAGCATGCGGAGCGAGGCGCGAGCCCGGCGATACGCGGACGTGGCGGGGGCGCTCCGCGCCGAAATCGAAAGGTCGCCCGCTCTGGGGCACGCGGGCGGGAACCGCTCCGAGTCAGCGCGCGCTCCTCTCCTGCTGGTGGAAGGCGACGAGGAATTGGCGGCCCAGTTGATCGATCAGGCTGCGGCACGCGATTGGCGTTGGGAGCCGGCACCAAACCTGAACGCCGCCCGCTCCTTGATGCCGGAAGTCAATCCCTCGGTCGTCCTCGTCGACAGCGATGGGCTCGAACGTGGAAGCGATACCCTGGCATTTCTGAAGGAGCTGTCCCGCCGCCGGCCGCCTGTCCCGGCGCTGATCATGACTTCGGGCAGCGACCTGATGGATCGCGTCGAGGTCGCGCGGCTCGGCGGCCGCGGATTCTTTCCGCGCAATCTGCCGCCCGGTGAGATCGTGGACGCCGCGCTGGCCGGTCTCGATCGCATGCAATCCTCCCGCGCCCTGGTCCTCGCGGTTGACGACGACCCCGCCGTCCTCGACGTCCTCGCGGCGTTGCTCGGCTCGTCCGGTATTCGCTTTGCCGGCATCAGCGATCCGCTCCGCTTCTGGGATGCCCTTCAAGGCTCGCCGCCCGATCTGCTGATCCTCGATGTGCAGATGCCTTCGATCAGCGGAATCGAGCTTTGCCGCGTCATGCGCAACGATCCCCGGTGGGCCTCGACGCCGGTGATTTTCCTGACCGCCTTCGCGGATGCGATCGCGGTCGAGCGCGCCTTCGCGGCCGGCGCCGACGATTTCGTGGCCAAACCCATCGTCGGACCCGAGTTGATCACGCGCATCACGAATCGATTGGAACGTACGCGGCTGATGAAGGAAACAGCGGAGATCGACAGCATTTCGGGTCTGGCCAATCGCACCCGGTTCCGGCGCGCGTTCGGCGACTTTATCCGGCTTGCCGACCGGCTCGGTCAACCGATGGGAATGGCCGTACTGAGCGTGGACGGATTGCGTCACATCAACGAGACGCATGGCCCCGCATCGGGCGACGAGGTGGTGCGCCGGCTCGGCGAGCATTTCCGCCAGGAGTTCCGCAGTGAAGAAATTGCCGCGCGTTACGCCGCGAACGACTTCACCATCGGTCTCTATGGATTGGACCGGCCGGGAAGTTTGCGGCGCATCGAGGAGGTTGCGCGCGCATTCGAGCAGCAGGTCTTTGGCGAGGAGTCTTCGGGACACTCAATGCATGCCGGCCTGAAGGCCGGCGCTACGTTCAGCGTGACCTTGAGTGGCGGCGTAGCGGCCTACCCCGAAGACGGAAGTGACCTCGACAGCCTTCTCCGCGCCGCCGGGGAAGGCCGTACGCGCGCAAGCGAAGCTGGCGGCGGCCGGCTGCTCGCGGCCCGTGCCTCGGATGAGCGGCTGGATGGGCCGCGCCTGACGGATCTCGCCGTGGTATCGGGTGACGAAGCGATCGCGTCCGTGCTTCTGCGCGCTCTCGAGTCCGCCGGCTACCGCGTCCGCGCCCTGCGGAATGGGCTGGCTGCGGCCCGCGTTCTCTCGGGCGTGGCTCCCAGCCTGCAGGCCCGGGTGATCGTGATTGATCTCGACCTTCCCAATGTCGACGGCCTGGCGCTGTGCCGGCAGATTGCCGGCCATGATGCGCCGAACCCAAGTCACCTGATCGTACTCTCCAGCGCCGCCCTCGGACGGGAGGCAGCACTTGCCCTGGAGGCGGGAGCCGAGGACTACATCGCGAGGCCAGTCGACGTCCCCGTGCTGATCGAGCGCGTGCGCCGGGCCTTGGAATCGTCGGCGCCGGGTTCGACGGTGGTCCAGCAGGCGACTGTTGCCGGTCCGCTGTGCCGGCGCGCGGCCGCGAGGTGACCCTCCAATGGAGACGGGTGCCGAACGAAACGTATTTTTCGACGATCGAAGCCTGAATGTCCTTTAAAATCAGTGGGCATGAAAAAACGAACCCGTCACGTTAATGAAAACAAATGAGTTAAGCTCGATTTTTGGACAACATGTTTATAATCAATTATTTGAGACCAGATTGAGACTTGAAAGCCATCAGGTAATTGAATCTAAACAGCTTAGAGTTTAATAGCCATCAGGTTGCTGATTGCGTGCGACTTAGCTCGAAAGGAATGCGTCGATTTTGGAGCTTTTGCGAGCGAAATGCAGTAGAAATCGGCCTGGCTTGACAGGGTTTTCGATGTGAAACTGCGCTGATGGTCCGAGCTGGAATGCCACTAGCCGGCGTGGGTCTTGAAGTCCCCAACTGGCGACTGTGAACTGTGGACTGTCGACTGTCGACTTGGAGCACTCCTCAGTTCCGGCCATGCCGGGTTAGGCTGCATACTATGAACTGACGATTCTGCGCGTCGGCGCTGTAGCGGTGCTACGGCAAAATGTCGTCTGGAGAAACTTCGAATGACTCGTGCTGGAATTGCAGCCTTGCTGCTCTGCCTTTCAACCCTCGTGCTTGCGACCTTCGTTTCGAGCAAGGCTCACCAGAGCGCGCATTCCCAGACCGCCGCCGAAGATCCGGTCCGCTCCGAGGTTGACGCGATC
>JASHQD010000081.1 GCA_030037755.1 Terriglobia bacterium | reverse complement strand
GGTACGACCGCATTCGGCGTTAACGCTACTTCTCTCGTCGCGGGATACTACGTTGATTCCGGCGGTGTCGCTCACGGCTTCTTGTGGAAGCAGTAGGCAGGCGTTCAGAGCGGCATACTCGAGTGTTATAGCGTGGCGACGGCACGACCTTTTATGCCGTCGCCACTGCAGCCATGACACCCAAGTTCGGGTTCTAGCCACTAGCCACTAGCCACTGCCTTACTTCCCCGCAGCGCCTCGATCCTCGGTACTCTGCTCTTCGGACTATCCAGACTGAACCCGCGCGCGTCGCCCAGATCAGTGCGGACAAACTCTTCGGTCCGGCGTACTGCTTCCTTCAGGTCCGAATTCGGCCGGATGAACGATCTCCAGGCGATCGATTCGGTTGCCGGATCATATTCCCAGAGCCCAATCAGCCGCCCGCGATCGAGGATCGCGTGGCTCGGGAAGTACATCACATTACCGATTTCCGTTCGGCCCTTCTCGCCCATCACGCTTTGCTTGAGATCTTCCGGTGCCAGCAGGCTCTTGATGTCGCGTCGCAGAAGCAGAAGCCCGTCCAAAGAGCTCACGAGCGCGTATTGCGGCTCTTTGGGAACCTTGAAGGACGAGAACTCCGCGCGATGCTCCGGCAGCATCAGACGGTCGTCTCCATTTTCCAGCGGCGCAAGTTTCAAAGGTTCGATCGCCGCTTTGGCGGCCTTGACGCCAATTCCCGCGAACGCTTGAAAATCGGCGGCGGTGGCGGGTGCGATCCATAAAAAGTACAAGCGGGCAAGTGCGGCGCTGGCGTCTTCGATGGATGATTTGAATCCCGCCAGCGGATTTGGACGCCACAGCGCGTAACGGTAGCGCTGCTGATCGAGTCGGCCATCGACCGGAATGCGCCGGATTTCGCCTTCGGCCTGCAGCTTGCCGAGCGCCAGCGGCAGCGTGGTGGTCAGTCCCTTCTTCTTGCCCTCCTCGCCCAGGCCGCGCGCAGTGCCGCCGAGCGCTGATCGCAACTGTTCCGGGTCGAGCGCGCCGGATTTCAGCGCGTCGAACACCGTCTTGCAAAGCTTTGCAACCTCCGCGTCGGTCACGCCGAGCTTGCGGGCAATCTTCATTTCGGCTTCTGGACCGCCTTGCCCTAGCTTCAGCCCAAGCGCGAACGCCGAACGGGGCAGGACGTACGTGCATCCCCGCGCGGACGGCAATTCGTGGACTTCAAGAGCCGCAACCGCCTTGTCGACCGCTTCGCGCCCCGCTCCACAGCGGGCGAATAGCCCGAGATAGGGTCCAGCGCCGCCCACCGAGCGCGCCCATCCCGTCTCATCCAATACCTCGGCGGGACACTTGCCCGCGAGCCGTCCGTCCAACCCTTGCCGGTGCCACCACCATGCGCGGAGCTTTGCTGCGTCCATCGAGAGACCTCCGGGCGAACAAGGTAGCTTGTCGGCATGGCGGGCGTCAAGCGCCGACCAGAAGCGGCAAGTGGCGAGGTGCAAGTGACCGCACCGCGGCTCGGATTCGCTTGGAGCGCGTGAGGCCCGCCGCCCAACCTGTCGCCACGACCGAGCGCCGGGCACCAAAATCCAAAAGAGAATGCCCACCGAACCTGGAAAGTAGTTTAGAATCCGCAAGATGTTCAGACACGTGCCCAAACGATCCGAGCGGCCCCTCGATGGTGTCCCAAAGCGGTTGGTGAGGCAAGTACGGCGCGTCCAACTGCCGCTCACTTCCGCAATGCTGATCGCGTTCGTGTTGACGCTGTGGCTTCCATCCTCTGCCGCGAGCCGAGGTCCCTCGTCGGGTCCGCAGATTTGTAACGTCCGCGATTACGGTGCCTCGGGTGAGAAATCGGATGACGCCCGCCCGGCCATCGAGAAGGCCATCGCGGCTTGCGCCGATGCCGGCGGCGGGACCGTCTATCTGCCTCCCGGCGCTTACACCAGCGCCACGATCCATCTACGCAGCCACATTGTCTTCTATATCGACGCCGGTGCCGCGCTTTATGCCCGGGTTGGCGACGAGGGCTACGACAAGCAGGGGTTGCTCTACGGGGAGGATCTGGAGAACGTGTCGATCGAGGGCCGCGGCACGGTGGACGGCCAGGCGGAATACGAGTGGCGCCCTAACGATTTCAACGACGCGTACATCCGCGACAACCAGTTGCTCGCCGAAGCCGCCGGCGCATCGATGATGCGGTCGTTTCCCGTCGGGCTCAGGACGCGCAAGGTCTATCCACACCTGATTCTGCTGCTCCGCTGCAAGGATGTGCGCATCGCCGGCCTCTCATTTCTGCACTCGCCGAGCTGGACCATTAATCCCTACGCATGCGAGCGGTTGACGATCGACGGGATCTACATTCACACGAGCCAGCGCGACGGAGTCTGGGCTGACGGCATCGATCCCGACGGCTGCAAGGACGTCCGCATCTCGAACAGCACCATCGAGACCGGCGATGACGCGATAGTGTTTTACTCGTCGACTATCTGGGGGCCGGCGCTGCCCTGCGAGAACATCACCATTACCGACTGCCGGCTGTCGTCCTCATCGAGCGCCCTCAAATTCTGCGACGGCAACGCCAACGCCGTGCGTAACGTGACCGTGGACAATTGCGTGATCACCAATTCGAACCGGGGTATCGCCTTCATGGTTTTCGACGGAGGCTACGTCTCTGACGTGGTCCTATCGAACCTCACCATCGAAACTCGTCGCTTTCCCTGGTTCTGGTGGGGCGACGGTGATCCGATCTTCTTCAGCGTTCGCCGCCGGAGCGAAGTGGAAGGGCATCCGCCGAAGCCCGGCGAGCCGCCTGCCGGATCGATTCGCAACGTGATTATCCGCAACGTGATCGCGCACGGGCAGGGATCGTGCCTGATTATGGGCCATCCCGACAGTTGGCTCGACCACGTGAGTCTCGAGAATATCAAGCTCCATATCGCCGCCGATCCATCTGCGGCTTATGACAAATCGGTTCACGCCATGCAGTTCCGCTACGCGCGCAACCTGGCCCTGAAAGACGTGGACGTGATCTGGGAGAAGCCGGAATCAAAGAAGTGGCAGAGCGCGCTTTATTTTGAGGACATGAAGGATCTGACGGTGGAGAACTTCTCGGGCGGTCCCGCAAGGCCCGACAGCGAGTTTCCCGCGATTGTACTCGATCAAGTTGACGGCGCGCGCGTGTTCGATTCGAAAGCCGCGGCCGGGTCGCACGTGTTCGTCGGAGTGAAGGGTGAAAGGAGCCGGGCAATTCATCTCTACAACAACGAGTTGAACGCCGTTGTCAGTGCGTATCAGGCTGACACCAATGTGAAATCAGGAACGGTCAAGGAGAGGGACGAATTTTGAATCGCGCTATGCAGCTTACAAAACTGACCTGTCCGATCTTGCTGTTGGGAATCCTATCTGCTGCAGGCATTGGGCGCGCGCAGAACGTACCCGTTACCGGTATGCGTTTCGAAGTCATGGTGCCGGGAGCGACCAAACCGCTTAATGGCCATCTGATTCTGGTCATCGCAAGGAAAGCCGAGCCCGAGCCGCGATTCCAAATGAACGAAGGCTATACGAGCGCGCAAGGATTCGGCGTCGACGTTGAGAATCTGGCGCCGGGTGCGCCGATCACCATCGACAACGCGACGCTCGGCTATCCGCGCGACCATTTGAGCGATCTGGACCCGGGTGACTATGTCGTACAGGCTGTATTTAACGTTTACGAGCAGTTCTATCTGCGAAACGGCAAAACGGTGTGGCTGCCGCCTGACAAGGGGGAGGGCCAGCACTGGGATCGAAAGCCCGGCAATCCGTACGACTCGCCCGTGAAGATGCACCTGGACCCGGCCAGCGGCGGTACGATCAAGCTCACGCTTGATAAGACCATCGCTCCGGTTGAAGATCCCGAAGAGATCGCCGAGAAAGACCCTGCGGCGAAGTGGTTGAAGTACATCCGCTTCAAGAGCGTCAAGTTGACCGAGTTCTGGGGCCGCGACACGTATCTCGGCGCGTGGATCCTCTTACCCGATGGTTTCGACGAGCATCCGGACGCTCGTTATCCACTGGTGGTCTATCAGAATCACTTCAGCTCGCACTTTGGCGCCATCGTGCAATTTCGAACCACGCCGCCAACAGCGGACTTGAAGGGCAGCGCCCTCACTTTTGCGCAATACAGCTACCGGTTCTTTCAGGATTGGACCTCAGGCCGGTTGCCGCACGTGATTCTCGTCAACGTCGAGAACGCGAATCCGTACTACGATGACAGCTACGTGGTGGATTCGGCGAACGTCGGCCCGTACGGCGCCGCGATCACGGAGGAACTGATCCCCGAAATCGAGAGGCGCTATCGCGGCATCGGCCAGGGGTGGGCGCGCGCCACGTTCGGCGGATCGACCGGCGGGTGGGAAGCGCTCGCGCAGCAGGTTTTTTATCCGGACTTCTACAACGGCTCTTATGTCGCCTGTCCCGATCCCGTGGATTTCCACGCCTATCAGAACATCAATCTTTACGACGACGCGAATGCCTTTTTCCGCACCGGCGATTTCGACAAGATTCCGATCGCCGCCGATCGCAAAGCCGATGGATCGATCACGGCGAACACCGGGCCCAGCATCCGGTACGAACTGGTGCTGGGCACGCATGGGCGCTCGGGCGAGCAGTGGAACATCTGGCAGGCGGTATTCTCTCCGCAGGGAGACGATGGATATCCTAAGGAGATATTTGATCCCTTGACCGGGCGGATCGACAAGGCCGTGGTGGCCTACTGGCACGATCATTACGACCTGACCGCGATCATCATGCGCGATTGGCCGGCGCTGGGGCCGAAGCTCGAAGGCAAGCTTCACCTGACAGTGGGTGACGGAGATACCTATTTCCTGAACAACGCCGTGCATCTGCTCGAGAAACAACTCGAGACCACGCGCAATCCACATTCCGACGCGACGTTTCAGTACGGGCCCGGCGAGCCGCACTGCTACACCGGCGGGCCAACCGAGTACACGATGCAGCAGAATAATCTGACGTGGCCGGAGCGCGTTCTGCCCAAGATGGCCGAGCATTGGCTGGCCACGGCGCCGCCGGGCGCGGACGTGAAGAGCTGGCGATATTGATCGAATGCTGCTGCGGCGCGTTTGAATCGATCAGCGGCTTGCGCGTTGGAGTAACCATAGCATACTCTGACGCCCGCTCGAGAGAGGTGAATCCCAAGGAGGCAATCATGCTTCGACGCGCGGGGCTGGCAGTTATTCTGTTGCTCTTTTCGGCGGCAGCGAGCCTGGCGGCCACTGATCTTGGCGGGCGCTGGGAAGGTTCGATCAACACGCCGAACGGAGACGTCGATCTGGTGTTTCACTTCAAAGTCGACGGTGCCGTTCTGACTGGTACGGTTGAGACGCCCAACGGAATCGCCGACATTGCCGATGGCAAGGTCGACGGCGACAAGTTTTCGTTCAAGACGCACGCCGGCGACAGCGATATCATCCATGAAGGCGCTGTCTCCGGCGACACGATCCAATTGAAGGTCGAGGGGCCGTGGGGCGACACGTCGATGCAGTTGAAGCGGGCGCCAGAGACGAAATCCGGCAAGCCATAGCGCCTCGCTGTAGCGGCGGTGTCCTCACCGCCGCATTGATTTGTCGTCTTGCCGGATCCCATGACCGGCGGTGAGGACAGCGCCGCATTGATTTGTCGTCTTTCCGCGTCCCATGACCGGCGCCGAGGACGCCGCCGCATTGATTGTGATCTTGCCGCATCCCATGACCGGCGGTGAGGACACCGCCGCATTGATTGTGATCTTGCCGCATCCCATGACCGGCGGTGAGGACACCGCCGCATTGATT
>JASHQD010000080.1 GCA_030037755.1 Terriglobia bacterium | reverse complement strand
CGGCGCCGAACCGCGCGAGATCGAACCGCGCCGCCGACATCGACATCATCTCGATCGCGCAGCACGCCAGGCCGAAGCTCATGGGCCAAATTGACGACCGGCGCGCCCAGTTCACCGCCTGGTCAAGCTTGGTAAAGATCAGGCCTTCGAGGCCGGAGGATTCCGAAGTGGATAGATTATGAGTCGCCATAGCTTGATTATGTCACCACGGTGCCGCGTCGTTCAATGGCTTGCGCTGCCGGGTGTGGTGTCATCTGGAGCGCGGGCATCCTGCCCGCCAACGGCACGGCGCCTTCCGGTCGTAACCGGGAGCGGGCAGGATGCCCGTCGCTCCAGATGTCGTCACGGGCGCCGGGCGCAGCTAAGGCTATGGGAACACGCGGAACGGCACGTTGCTCGAAAGCGTCCCGCCCGGCGTGACCACCTGGACCGTGCCGGTGGTGGCGCCCTCGGGCACCGTAGCTGTGATCAGCGAAGCCGACAGGACCGTGAACGTCGCCGGGGCGCCGTTGAACGTGACGTTGGTGGCGCCCGTCAGACTGCTCCCCAGGATGTTGATCGGCTTCCCCACCTTGGCGGAGCTGGGCCATGTTTCCACAAACGGGCCGAGTCCCATAGACAGTCTAAAGATCGTGCCAGAATTGGCAGAGCAAGTGTTGGCACCACCGCACGCCGCCGTCCCGTAAAGGTCACCATCGGTATCCTGGATGAGCGCGGCGATTGGAGCACGGCCGTCCGTGTTGCTGAAGCTGTGAAGGGTGGTCAGAGTGCCATCCGGAGTGATCTTGAAGACCGTGCCGCACCCCAGTGTGCAATCGCCGCCCCCGCCCCACGCTGTTGTCCCGTAAAAGTTCCCGTCCGTGGCCTGCACCAGCCCTGCCTCGGGGTATTCGCCGTCTGCGCAGTTGTAGCTCTGGGAGCAAAAACTGTGCAGCACAGTTACCTTGCCGCCTGGGGTCATTTTAAAGACTGTGCCGCATCCAAAATCGCACTCGTTGTTGGCTCCGCCCCACTCCGTCGTCCCATAGAAACTCCCGTCAGTGGCTTGGATAAGGCCTGCGAGTGGGCCGTCTCCGTCGTGCGGAAAGCCTGTGAAGTTATGCAGCGTCGTGAGGGTGCCCTCCGGAGTGATCTCAAAAACGGTGCCACACCCGTTGGTACACGTACCGCTCCCGCCCTCCGTCGTTGTTCCGTAAAAGTTCCCGTCGCTTCCTTGGACCAAACCCGCCCAAGGTTGGGCGCCGTTCCCGAAAGAGAACGTGTAGAGCGCACTCAGGTCGCCGAGGAACGTAATTCCGAAAACCGTACCACCGCCGGAGGTGCTCCGGTAAGTGGTGCCGTAGAACTTTCCATCCCTCCCCTCGACCAGCCCGCCGTAGGGCATCTCCCCGTTTGTGCCATCGAAGCTCCGCAGTGTGGTCAACTTGCCGCCTGGGGTGATGGCGAACACCGTCCCGCAACCCCGAGATGAGCAGCTATCGGTTCCACCCCCGCTCGTCGTCCCGTAGAACTTCCCGTGGGTTCCGCCAGCCTGCACCAGGGCCCCGTAGGGATATTCGCCGTCCGGGCAGTTGCTTGCTTCGCAAAAGCTATAAACGGAAGTCAAAGTGCCGGCGGTGGTGATTTTGAAAACTGTACCGCAGCCGCCTGAGCAGTCGCCCTCGCCGCCGGAAGCTGTTGTCCCGTACAGGTTCCCATCAACGCCCTGCACGAGCGCCGCCGCCGGGTAGCCGCCGTCGGTCCCGTCAAAGAGAAACAAGGTGGTGAAAGTCTGCGCCGGCAAGGCAATCGCTGCCGCTGCCGAGAGCAAAATCCCAGCGCAAGCTCTAGCCAACCAATTCGTTTGCCGGGCCTCGATCCCGCGCCGTTCGTCAGGTCCCAATTGCGCCGAGCGACATCCAAACCGTCGATTCGAATGATGCATTTTCCTCCCCGTTGGCCTCGAATCAGACCGACATTGGCCTCGAATCTGCCGCTCATCATCACTCCGCTTCATGTCAACGTCAAGACTGGGTCAGCCGGCTACTATCCACTCACGTAAGCTCACCTCGCGTTAGTCGATTCGCGCCCGCGAAATCCAGTGGCTATCCTCCTCTTCGGTCACTAATCCAGTTGCGAGCCCAAAGCCCCCAATAGCGGTTGACGTGATCGCTTTGTTAACTGAAATCGACAGCCGTTCGTCCTCACGAAGCCGTCGCAGTACAGGGTGGGTCAAGCCGTGGCAATCGTCAATCGAAAATCGTCAATCCCTCAGAGCCCGTGCCACCGTGCGATGATGCTCTTCTGGATCTCCGTTGTGCCTGAGTAGAGCGTCCCCGAGATGGCGTCGCGATACTGGCGCTCCAGATGATTCGCCGTCAGGGTACCGTCCGGCCCGAAGATCTCGATGGCGTCCATGCAGGTGTCGATGCAGGCGCGGCTCACCGCCAGCTTGGCCATGGCCGCTTCGCGCAGCGGGCGCTTGCCTTGCGATTTCAGCCAAGCGGCCTTGTAGAGCGCCAGGCGAGCCATCTCGAGACGCAGGTCCATTTCCGCGACCTTGTCGGCGATGCCCGGGGAGCGGTCGATCGGGCGGCAGCCGCATTTCTGTTTCGTACCGGCGTAGCGGACCGATTCCTCCAGCAAGCGCTGCATCATGCCGAGCTCGCTCGCCAGGATGCAGATCCGCTCCCACTCCATCGAAATGGTGAAAATCGCCTGCCCGCTGCCGATCTGGCCAAGGATGTTTCCCTCGGGCACTTCGCAATCCTCAAACGCCAGCCCTGCCATGGTCGATGTGCGCAGGCCCATTTTGTGCAGCTTCCGGCTGATGCTGAACCCGGGCGTATTGCGGTCGAGAATGAATCCCGTGACGCCGGCGGCGCCGCGCGACGGGTCCACGTTGGCGTTGACGATGATCATGTCGGCCACCGGCGCGTTGCTGATGAACGTCTTCGAGCCGTTGATCACGTAACGGTCGCCTTTTTTTACGGCGCGCGTGCGCAGGCTGAAAGCGTCCGAACCCGACGCCGGCTCCGTCGTCGCCTGAATCCCGACGAATTCGCCGCTTGCGAGCTTGGGGAGATATCGCCGCTTCTGGTCCTCCGTGCCGAACTGGAGCAGGGGAATCTCGGCGGTCCACTGATGGGCGTTGATGGAGAAGATCAGGCCGTTGTCCTGGCACCCGTAGCCCAATGCCTCGAGCGCGCATACGGTGGTCACCGTGTCCGCGCCGCCCCCGCCGTATTCCTTCGGTATCGGCAGTCCGATAATGCCAAACGCGCCGCACTTGTTCCAGTTCTCGCGCGGAAATTCCGAGTCCCGGTCGCGCTCGATCAAATTGTCGTTAAGCTCGCTTTTGGCGAACTTGATGATGGATTGGCGCAGGGCCTGCTGCTCTTTCGTCAGGGAGAAGTCCACGAGTCGCTCTTTCGTCCAGCGGTCAGATATGGGTTGCGGTAGTTGATAATCATAGCTGATTTTCAGTTGTCAGTGCGAAAGGGCGCGGCTTACGCCGCGCCGACAACCCAAGCGCACAGCACGAGGCTTTAGCCGCTGAAGCAGAAGTCGAGTCCTGGTGCCGAAAAGCCCCGCCCTTGCGGCCGAATCTCGACCAGGCTTTTGACAAAAACTTTACATCGCTTTGACATCTCCAACTTATCTCTCCGGCATACTGCCGGCGCGTGCGGACGTACGCGTTACGAACAAAATCTGGAGGATGGAGAGATCAAATTGAAAATCGGACGCGCGATTGGAATCGTGTTGATGAGTTGCGTGGCGGCCGGCGCCCAGACGAACAGCTACACGGTGACGCCCATCGTGAACAACACGCAAGACTCGTACCTGATCAATCCCTGGGGAATGTCGCGTCCCACGAGTTCGTCAAAGGGCGAGAACGAGTGGTGGGTGTCGGACAATGGCACGGGCTACTCGACGCTGTATTACGCCGACAAGTCGGGCAGCCAATCGCTGGCGGCGCTGGTGGTCACCATTCCGACAGCAAACGGAACCGGCACCGGCACTCCGACGGGAACGGCTTATAACTCCGGAAAGGGTCCGGGTCCCGGCGTCAACAATTTCACCTTCGCGACGGAGGATGGGACGATCTCCAACTGGAATGCGGACCAACAGCCCCAGACTCAGGGAACCTCCTGCAGCGAATGCCACGTGACGACGAGCACGATCATGGTGAACAATTCGAGCAAGGGGGCGTCCTATCTCGGATTGACGCTGGCCACAAACGCCACCTCGAAGAAACCCGCTTATTACGCGTCCAACTTCAACGGCGGCGTGGAAGCGTAC
>JASHQD010000079.1 GCA_030037755.1 Terriglobia bacterium | reverse complement strand
CCAGCCCGGTGCGCGCCATCGGACGCTTTAGTCTTGCTGCCTTGGCAGTGAACATCATGATTGGTGGCCGGTGTCTACGAGCCGCTGACCGGAGGACGCGGCTGCGCTGCCGCAACCACGTCCTCCGAGCGGTCTATGGAGTCCGCAGGAAGCCGTGAGCCGTCCCATTCGCGTCGGTGTAGTATCCCGTGATCCCGTTTACCGGGTCGTTGCTTTGAGGGACCGTGCCCTGGCCGGAGCCGGTGCCCGCGCCCGGAGCGTCGAAGGTGATGAAGCTCCCGCCCTTGTTCCGCGTGAAGCCGTGGTCCACAAGGTTCGCGTCAATGTAGTATCCGGCGATCTGGTCGGCCGGGTTGACGTTCTCGCCGACGGTGCCCGTTTGGGGGGCGGTGCCCGCGCCGGGAGCGTTGAACTCCGTAATGGCGCCCGCCGGTGAACGCAGGAAGCCGATGGCCGAATCGTTCTCCGGAGCGAGGAAACCCGCGATCCACCCGTCCGGGTTGATGCTTGCCGCAAAAGTACCCGCGGGGGCGGTAGTGCCCGCGCCCTGAGCGTCGAAGATCGTGATGGTGCCGTCCGAGCCGCGCACGTAGCCGTGACCCACACCGTTCGCGTCAACGTAGTATCCCGTGATCGCCCCCGTCGGGCTCAGGCCTGCGAAAAGGGCGGTGAGCGTGCCTTGGCCGGAGCTCGTGCCGGAGCCCGAAGCTGTGAAAGTGGTGATGGTGCCGCCGGAAGCGCGCACGAAGCCGTGAAACGCCCCATTCCCGTCAGCGTAGTATCCCGCGATCGTTCCCGCCGGATTGATGTTGCCGGCGAGGGTGCCCTCGCCAGAGCCTGTCCCCGCGCCCGGGGCGTCGAACGTGGTGAAAGCCCCGCTGGAGGCGCGGAGGTATCCATGATTCACACCGTTGTCATCGGTGTAGAATCCCGTGATCGCGCCCGCCGAGTTGAGGCCGTAGGCCAGGGTACCCTGTCCGGAGCCTGTGCCCGCACCTGGAGCGTCGAACGCGGTGATGCTGCCGTCTTTGGCGCGCAGGAAACCGTGATACACGCCGTTCGCGTCAATGTAGTATCCGGCGATCGTCCCCGTCGCGACGATTCCAACGCCGAAAGTTCCCTGTCCGGAGCCCGTGCCCGCCCCCGGGGCATCGAACGTAGTGAAAGTTGCGCCGATCGCGCTTCCGGAAAGGCTCAGCCCCAGCGCGCATAAGGCCACGCAGATAGTGAGCACTCCTTTGCGCCGGACCGCCGCGTAGAGCTGGGCAAAAGCCCGTCTATTCGTCATGCTTCGTTCCTCCCTTTTGGTATTTGTATTCTCCCCCCGCAAGACGATGGTTTTATGCGTAAGCCTCAAGTCAGGTCTTTTCACACCCTCGAAGTTCACCTTTGGCTCCGCCGAATCAGGCAGTACGACTTCACAAATCGCTGGCGAGCGCAAACTGAGGGAGCGAGCATGTGGTGCTCCACGTATACAACGATTACGTGAGACAGCAGGGCAGACGTGTCAGGTGTCGAAGCAGCGTGGCGGACGCGCAGCCTCCTGGGACGGTCCCCAAGCGGCTCAATCGCGTGTTTCTCCAAGTTTTCATACATATGCTGGGGTGAATACGGAATTCGAGAATGCCGGGCCGGCAAGGCCGCACTCCGACCAATTTCGATTGACTTTCGATTGGTTTACATACAGACTGGTCGGTATGTTAGCCGGTCAGGAGAGAAAGCGGCGGCTCCGCGCTCCCGAGCGTACAAGGGAACGCTTGTTGCAAGCGGCTTTCCGGGAGGTTTACAAATCAGGCTTCCAGAGCGCTGGCATCGATACCATTCTCGCCGCCGCGCACGTCACCAAGGGCGCCCTCTATCACCACTTCGATAACAAGGAAGCCCTGGGATATGCCATCGTCGAAGAGATCGTCGCAAAACTCACCAATGACCGGTGGATGCTCCCTCTTCAACGGAGCAAAGACAAGGACCCTATCGATGCTTTGATCGCCGTTGTACGGGCAATACCCCATCGCCCAAGAGACGTAAGGGCTGGTTGTCCCCTGGTCAATTTGACGCAGGAGATGTCTCAGCTCGACGAACAGTTCCGCAAGCGATTGGCGAACATCTTCCATGCCTGGCAGGAAGGAATTGCCGTGACGCTGCGGAGAGGACAGTCTCAGGCAATCGTCCGCCGCGATCTGGTTCCGGAAGAGACTGCGAGCTTTCTGATCGCGATGGTCGAAGGCTACGAAGTGCTGGCAAAGAATGCGCAAGATCCAAAGGTGTGGCATATGGGGATCCGAAATATCGTGGGCTGGCTGAATTCTCTTCGCGCCCCGGGCAACCACAAGCGGCGATGACCGCTCGAATTGCGACGGAGGTCATGTGATATGCCACATACCAACCGGTCTGTATGCGCGAAGGCAACGTCGCAATCGGGCGGATTGTTTCAAACTGCATCATTAAAAGGAGAATGAACAATGACAAACATCCGAGCGTCGCGCCGGAATCTGCTCCGAACGGGAGCCTGTGCGCTGGCCGGCGCCGTGAGTCTGCCGGCAACTGCAAGCTCATTGGGAGGGCAGAGCTTGACGAACGAGGAGTTAATCCGGAAGTGGTACGCGGGTTGGGAGAAGAAAGACTGGGAACCGTTGGATCGGATGCTCGCCGACAACTTCACCTTTTCGAGCCCGAACGGCGACGACCACATCAACAAGAGCACTTTCAAGACGCGATGCTGGGAAACACAGATCGATTTCATTAAACACTTTGACTTGGAGCGGATCGCTACGGGCAACGACGATGCTTTCGTGAAGTATCTATGCCACACAAAAAACGGTAAATCATTCCGGAACGTGGAATATCTCCGAATCAAGAATGGAAAATTGGAATCCATTGAGTGTTATTTCGGCTCGGAATCCAGCTTTCCATCAGCAGTGAGCACCGGGCGGACCTGACCTCTAAAGCGAAGGGACAAGTATTGACAGCAAGGCAACCCGGAGAGGCAGGACGGCGATTCTGAGTCAGGAGGAAAACGATGAACCGAAATCTGGGAGTGGTAGTTGCTCTATTTTTCTTTCTGATCCTGGGGCTCATTGGAATGAAGCAAGGGCAGGCGCGCGCGCCCAAAACGCCGTACCCGACGATGGCGCCGCTCGATCAGTACCTCATGGCAGACCGAAATGCCGAGATTGCCCTGGCACGAAGCGCGGCACCCGATGCCATATCGGGCGATGCGACGGTTCTGGTTCTCGAGCGCCATGGCTACGAAACTGCCGTCGAAGGGAAGAACGGCTTTGTGTGTGTTGTGGAGCGAGCGTGGATGTCCCCGTCCGACTCTCCAGAGTTTTGGAATCCCAAGCTTCGAGGCCCGATTTGTTTCAATCCGCCGGCCGCGCGATCCGTTTTGCCCACGACTTACAAGAGAACCGAGATGGC
>JASHQD010000078.1 GCA_030037755.1 Terriglobia bacterium | reverse complement strand
TTTTCTACCCCGTGCCCTTTGACAAGCTGGTGGCGCCGGTCTGTCCGGACGCCAAGCTGCGCAAACTCGTGCGCAACATGATCTACGTGGGCGTGGTCGCGCGCCTGCTCGAAATCGATATGGGCGAAGTCGAGCGCGCTCTGCGCAAACAGTTCAAGAAGAAGGTCAAAGCTGCGGACTTGAACTTCAAAGCGGTGCTCGCCGGATACGATTTCGCCGAAAAGAACCTCGAGAAGTGCGACCGGTATGTGGTCGAGCGCATGAACGAGAACGCGGGCAAAATCCTGATCGAGGGTAACGCCGCAGCGGCGCTGGGCTGCATGATGGCCGGCGTGACGGTGGTCACCTGGTATCCGATTACGCCTTCGTCGTCGCTGTGCGAGACGCTGATCACCTACATGAAGCGCTACCGCATGGATCCCGAGACGGGCAAAGCGACGTTCGCCATCGTCCAGGCCGAAGACGAACTGGCGGCGATCGGCATGGTGACCGGCGCCGGCTGGGCCGGCGCGCGCGCCATGACGTCCACCGCGGGGCCGGGCATCTCGCTGATGGCCGAATTCGTGGGGCTTGGCTACTACGCCGAGGTCCCGGCCGTGATCTTCGACATCCAGCGCGTGGGACCTTCGACGGGTTTGCCGACCCGCACCGCGCAGGGCGACGTTCTTTCGACGGCTCTGCTCTCGCACGGCGATACCAAGCATCCGCTGCTGTTCCCGGCATCGGTGGGCGAGTGCTACTCAATGGCGATCGAGGCGTTCGATCTTGCCGAGGAGCTGCAGACGCCCATCTTCGTGATGAGCGATCTCGATCTCGGCATGAACTACTGGATGTCCGAGGCGTTCCCCTATCCCGACAAGCCGATGAAGCGCGGCAAGGTGCTCGACGCGGAGGATCTGAAGCGCCTCGGGAGCTTCCGCCGCTACAAGGACGTGGAAGGCGACGGCGTAGGCTACCGCACGCTGCCCGGGACCGATCATCCGGCAGCGGGCTACTTCACGCGCGGCAGCGGCCACAACGAGGACGCGCTCTACACCGAAAAAGGCGAGCTTTACGTCCGCAACATGGACCGGCTGAATCGCAAGTTCGAAACCGCGCGGCGGATGGTACCCGGTCCGGTGATCGAGCAGGCCGGTCACGACATCGGCGTGATGGCTTACGGCACTACTCATTGGGCGGCGAAGGAATGCCAGGACCAGCTCGCGCGCGAATTCGGCGTCCAGACGGATTATTGCCGCGTCCGCGCCTTCCCATTCGCCGATGAGATAGCGGAGTTCGTCCGCTCTCACCGCCGCGTTTACGTTGTCGAGCAGAATCGCGACGCGCAACTTGCGGGTCTGCTGCGATTGTCGCTCGCCGGCGATGAAATCGGCCGGTTGCGCAGCGTGCTTCACTACGACGGGTTGCCCATCGACGCCCGCAGCATCACGGATGCCATCATGACTCAGGAGGTGGGAAACTAATGGCCACCACCACAGCAATTCCGCCGCGAAAAACGAATCGAATCGGCCTGGAGCCCTCGGCCTACAAGGGCAGCAAGAGCACGCTGTGCGCCGGCTGCGGTCACAACGCCATCACCGAGCGCATCATCGAGGCTTTTTACGAGATGGGCATTGAGCCGCATCGCGTGGCGAAGTTCTCCGGGATCGGCTGCTCGTCGAAGAGCCCGGCGTACTTCATGGGCAGCACGCACGGATTCAACGCCGTGCACGGACGCATGCCGTCGGTCGCCACCGGGACGCTGCTGGCGAACCGGACGCTGCTCGGGATCGGCGTGAGCGGCGACGGCGACACGGCCTCGATCGGCATCGGGCAGTTCGTCCACCTGATGCGCCGGAATCTGCCGCTGATCTACATTATTGAAGACAACGGCTGCTATGGATTGACCAAGGGCCAGTTCTCCGCCACCGCCGATCGCGGCAGCGTGCTGAAAAACGGCGTGGTCAACGACCTGCCGCCGATCGACACCTGCGCGCTCGCCATCGAGCTGGGCGCGACCTACGTGGCGCGATCGTTCTCCGGCGACAAGAAGCAGCTTCTGGCACTGCTCGAAGGCGCCGTCGCGCATCGCGGCACCGCCATGCTCGATGTGATCTCGCCGTGCGTCACGTTCAACGACCATGAGGGATCGACGAAGAGCTACAGCTACGTGAAGGACCACGACGAGCCGCTGGGCGAGGTGAGTTTCATCCCCTTCTTCGGCGATATCTCCATCGAGTACGATCCCGGCACCACGACCGAAGTAACGCTGCACGACGGCTCGCGGCTGCTGCTCAAAAAACTGGACCACAACTACGATCCGACGAATAAACCTGAGGCGTTGCGCGTGCTGAGCGAGTCGCACGACAAAGGCGAAGTGGTCACCGGGCTGTTCTACGTGAAAACAGGCCAGCCGAACTTTCTGGACCTGCTGAATATCGTCGATGAGCCGCTGGCCACACTGCCGGAGTCGAAGGTGCGCCCGCCCAAGAGCGCGCTCGATGAAGTGATGGAAAGCCTGAGGTAGCGCTGTAGCGGCGGTCTATGACCGCCGGATTGCTGTAGCGGCGGTGTCCTCACCGCCGGAATGACTGAATGAACCCTCGAGCGGCGGTGTCCTCACCGCCGAACTGACTGAATGAACCCTCGAGCGGCGGTGTCCTCACCGCCGGAATGACTGAATGAATCCTCCTGCGGCGGTGTCCTCACCGCCGAACTGACTGAATGAACCCTCCTGCGGCGGTGAGGACACCGCCGCTACAGCGATAGCCTACTGCGCGACCATGCCGCCGTCGATCGCCAGCGCGTGCCCGGTGACGAACGAGGCCGCGTCCGAACACAACCACACCACAGCCTCGGCGACTTCGTCCGCGGTGCCGAGCCGCCCCATGGGCTGGATCTTGCGAATCCACGGCTCGAGATCGGGATTCACACGCGCATGCGCATCGGTCATCGGCGTCTCGATGAATCCCGGGCACACCGCGTTCACCCGGATGCCCCGCTTCGCGTATTCGATCGCCGCGGTACGCGTCAACTGCACCACGCCGCCTTTCGACGCCGAATAAGCCGGGCCGCCGCGCATCCCCACCAGGCCCGCCGTTGAAGCGTTGTTCACGATGACGCCGCGCCCTTGCTTCAGCATCTGCAGGATCTCGTATTTCATCGACAGCCACACGGCGGTGAGATTGACGGCAATCGTGCGATGCCAGTTTTCCTCGGTACAGTCCGCTGTTCGCGCCGTCTCGCCCGTAATGCCCGCGTTGTTGAAGGCGCAGTCCAGGCGTCCCCAGCGCTCGACGGTGCGCGCGACCAGCGCCTCGATTTCGCTCGCAACCGCGACATCGGTCTGAACGAAGATCGCGTCGCCGCCGGATTCGCGCGCGAGGCGCGCGGTCTCCTCGCCTTCGCTCGCGCGCCGGCCCGCGATCGCAATGTAATCCCCGCGTCGCGCGAAAGCGAGCGCTGCGGCGCGTCCGATGCCCGACGTGCCGCCGGTGATGAGGACGACGTTGTTCGTTTGTGCCTGGGACATAGTTGGTGTGAGAAGGCGAGCCGGCGCCGCCTGGGGCTACTGCAACCCTGCCTGCGCCAGCATCTTCAGGAATTGCTGCCGGGTTCGCATGTCGATGGATTCCGCCACCAGCTTGCCGCCGCGATCGTAGACAAAGCTCTTGGGGATGCCCTCGATCACGAACATCTCGTTCACCTTCCGTCCGGGATCGAGCAGGATGGGATAGGCGATGCTGCGCTGGGCGATGAAGGGTTTCACCTTGCCGATGTCCTCGTCGGAAATGGCGAGGATGACGAACCCCTGATCCTTGAATCGTTCGTACAGACCTTCGAGATCGGGCATTTCCTTGCGGCATGGCGGGCACCACGTCGCCCAGAAGTTCACCAGCACAACTTTGCCGCGCAACGCGGTCAGAGTCCATGCTCTGCCGTCGATATCCGTCAGCGTGAAATCCGCGCTCTGGCGGCGCTCGTCGTCCGCTTCGAGCTTTGCCATCGCAGCCGCGTATTGCGGCGCGTCCAGCGAGGCATCGACGTGCTCGTAGCGCACCAGTGACGCGAGTTCGACGCACGCGTCCTTGATCGCCGGCGCCAGCGCAGGATTGTTCTGTGCTGCCGGCAACTGCTCGCGAGTGGCGTCCGCCAGCGTGGTGGCGACTTCCTGCAGATTCTGGTGGCCGAAGTCTCCTTCCGTGGACAGATTCGCGAGCGCCATGGCCAGCGTGAGCTTGTTCGGAGCTGCGGGCAGATCGCGAATCTCGAGCGCCAACTTGCCCGTGGTCTCGGCGCGGACGTCGTCCGCGAGCGCGCGCAATCCGCGGATCTGGTCGAAGATGGGCTTCTCGGCGTCGCTCCAGTTTGGCTGCTGCGCTTGCGCTGCGATTCGCGGCGCGTGAAGCAAAAGGGGTGCGATCAGCAATACAACGGCGGCTAAGCTCGGTACGAATCTGCGGATGAACGCGCTTGATCTCATGCCACAAATCTTACACCGGCACTGCGCTGGCTCACAAACGTGCGGCCCACGATCCTGGCGTGAGGGCGTCGACATTGTAGGTTGCTTCGCTGTGACTTATAAGTTACACTGTGAGCGTGGTTGAAATCCGCCACTATCTAGCCGAATCGGGAATCGACGTCTTTGATGACTGGCTTTCGAGACTGCGCGACCCACGCGCCCAAGCGAAGGTTCTGGCCCGAATCAATCGTCTAGCGGCCGGCAACTTTGGTGACTGCAAGCCGTTGCAGCAGGGATTGCGGGAACTGCGCGTCGATTGGGGACCTGGCTACCGGGTTTACTATGCGATGATCGGAACAGCGTCTGCACTGCTCCTTTGCGGAGGCGACAAACGGAAGCAATCCTCAGACATCGGACGGGCCTTGAAATACCTGAGAGACTACAAAGAGAGATCACAACTCGATGAAACGAAACACTAGTGTATCCCATGACGAAACCGTGATTCGCCGTCTCCGGCAGGATCCGGATTTTGCGGTTGAATACCTGAAGGCCGCGCTGGAGGACGAGCACGAGCCTCGCGTCCTCCTGATCGCCTTGCGCCAACTTGCGCAGGCGCGAGGCATCGCCAAGGTTGCGAAGGCCGCAGGCGTTGAGCGCGAGAGCCTGTATCGAGCCCTGTCGTCTCGCGGCAACCCGCGACTCTCGACGCTGGTCGCTGTCGCCAAAGCCGTCGGCCTGCGGCTCACAGTCGAAGCCGCCTGAGTCGCATCATGAACCCGGTCCCCATGCGCAGCCAGACCCGGCAGCTCACAACCCACGTCGAAGAGCGGCTTCTCAAACGTAACCGCATCTCGGCCGATTTCTTCGCGCGCGAAGCGGGACGGCTGGCGCTCGCTTGCCGCGAAATGTCCGAACGATTTCTGAAAGGCGGGCGCCTGCTCGCTTTCGGACGCGGGCCATACTCCACCGACGCACAGCACGTGTCCGTTGAGTTCGTTCATCCGGTGATCGTGGGCAAGCGCGCTTTGCCTGCGCTCGATCTTTCCGCCGCGTTCACGGCGTGGATCGAGGCGCTGCTTCGGCCGGAAGACATCGTGATGGGATTCGGGCCGCCGCCGGGCGATCCGGAGGTCCAGGCGACGCTCGATCGCGCGCACTCGCGCGGCGCGATGACGTTCGCACTGCCCGGCGCGGCAGGCTCGTACCCTGTAGCACCCGCCACGGATCATCCGTTCATCCACCAGGAAGTGATCGAAATGCTCTACCACACGCTGTGGGAGACGGTGCACGTGTTCTTCGAGCATCGTGAACTCGGCCACGACGTGGGTGACTCGGCGTTTCTGTACCCCTTCCTCGGCCAGCAGAAGCAATCGACGGATGAAATCGTGGAGCAGGTTGCGGAATCGATCCAGATGAAGGTCGCGGACGACGCGCGTCTGCGAGAACAGGCCGCTCGTGATGCCGCCGGCCAAATCGCGACTGCGGTTGACGCGATCCGCGAGCGAGTCGCGGCGGGCGGCAAGCTGATTATGTTCGGGAACGGCGGTTCGGCAACCGATGCCAACGACTTCGCGCTCGATTGCGTCCTGCCGCCCGATGGGTACCGGCCTGTCCCGGCAGTGTCGCTCTCGCTCGAGCCGGCGAACATCACCGCAATCGCCAATGACGTGGGCACCGATGTCATTTTCCTGCGACAGCTCATCGCGCAGGCGCGTCCTGAGGACGTTGCGGTTGCGATCTCGACCAGTGGCGGCTCGCGCAACGTCGTCGCGGCGTTGGAAGAGGCACGGAAGCGCGGACTCGCGACCGTCGCGCTGCTGGGCTGCGACGGCGGCGAAATTCTGCGGCGCGGCCTGGCAGGTTTTCCGCTGGTCGTGCGCTCGGACTACATCCCGCGCATTCAGGAAGTGCAGGCTTCGATCTATCACATCATCCGCGAAGAGCTGGAGATCGCGCGTGCCTAAGTTTGAACTCTACGGAACGGCAGGCTGTCCTTACACGGGCGAAATGCGGGAATGGCTCGAGTGGCGTGGACAGGAGTTCGTCGAGTACGACGTGGAATCCGATCCGGCGGCTCGTGCCCGCTTGCATGCGCTTGCCGCCGGCCAGCGAACAGTCCCCGTGCTCGTCGAAGACGGCAAGGTCGTTCAAATCGGGTGGCAAGGACGGGGCTGTGTAATTGCCGATTGACGATTGCCAATTGCCGATTTTCGATTGACGATTTTCGATTGGACGCACTCCCACGATTCATCAGTACCATGGTTAAGAGCTCAACACCAACAACCGATAACTGGCGACCGGCAACCGGCAACCAGCAACTGGCAACCGACAACCAGCAACCGACAACCGAGAACCGAGAACCGGCAACCGGCAACCAGCAACCGGCAACCGTTGACCGGCAACCAGCAACCGTCGCGGCCTGCACAATACGGGTCCGCGGAATTGTGCAGGGTGTCGGATTCCGGCCCTACGTTTTTCGTCTGGCAAACTCGCTTGGTCTCGCCGGCTGGGTGAGAAATGGCGTCGAGGGCGTGGAGATTCATCTCGAGGGCTTGCCTGCGAGCCTTGAGAAAATCAAATCGCGGCTTGAGATTGAGGCGCCGCCCGCGGCCCGAATCACGGCCATCAACGTCACTGACGCCGAACCGCGGGGCCTCGGCGAATTCACAATTTACGAGAGCGACCGGCGCGAGCATCCCACGGTCCGCATATCACCCGATCTGTCGATTTGCGATGATTGCCTGCGCGAACTCTTTGACGCGCGCGATCGCCGCCACCTGTATCCGTACATTAACTGCACCAACTGCGGCCCGCGTTACAGCGTGATTCTCGGGCTGCCGTACGATCGCCCGCGCACGACGATGAAGGATTGGCCGCTCGACGATTACTGCTCGCGCGAGTATCATGATCCCGCCACTCGCCGCTTCCATGCCCAACCGGTGGCATGCCCGGAGTGCGGTCCTCAATACGTCCTGGAAGCGAGCTCGCAGGCAGGGTGCCTGCACCACAGTGGCGCGAGTGCGATCGAGAGTGCGGCGGAATTGCTACGATCAGGCAAGGTCGTGGCGATCAAGGGCCTCGGCGGATACCATCTGGCGTGCGACGCGCGCAATGCCGCGGCCGTGGAAGCGCTGCGAAAGCGCAAATATCGCAAGGAAAAGCCATTTGCTCTGATGGCGCGGAATCTCGAAACAGCGCGGGGGCTGGTGGGTCTCTCTCCGGAAGCGGAAGATCTGCTGACTTCGCTCGCCCGCCCCATCGTGCTGGCGCCTGCGCGCGTAGAGCTCGCAGGTGTGGCGCCGGAGAATCACGAACTGGGCGTGATGCTGCCCTACACGCCCCTGCATCATCTGCTGTTCGCGAGCGGCGCTCCCGATGTACTGGTGATGACCAGCGCCAATCGCTCGAACGAGCCGATCGCTTACCAGGATGACGACGCGCGCGCGCGGCTCTCCGGCATCGCGGACGCGTTCCTCGTCGGCGAGCGTCCCATCGCGCGCCGCGTGGACGACTCCGTCGTGCGCGCCGGCGCTCTCGGTCCCGTGGTGCTGCGCCGTGCCCGTGGATACGCGCCCGGCGCAGTCGCGACGATACCGGGCGATCGTCCGGTGCTGGCCGTGGGCGCGGATTTGAAGAACACAATTACCCTCGTGGTGGACGGCCAGGCTTTCGTCAGCCAGCACATCGGCGATCTGGAGGATTACCCGTCGGCGCAGGCGTTTCGCGAGACCATTCAGGACCTGGTCTCGATGTA
The DNA here is from genome assembly GCA_030037755.1 of Terriglobia bacterium. Lineage (GTDB taxonomy): Bacteria > Acidobacteriota > Terriglobia > UBA7540 > UBA7540 > Gp13-AA77. The sequence goes on along the minus strand of JASHQD010000078.1, from coordinate 67 downwards.
CGAGGTTCCATGGGAGCGGTTGCTGGTAGCGTACGACGCGCATCCGCAGTACATCTCGACGGCGCAA
>JASHQD010000077.1 GCA_030037755.1 Terriglobia bacterium | reverse complement strand
AGGATAATTCGCTGACCGTGACGCGGAGACTTTCCATCAGGAGGCTGAAGGCGTGGACGCCGCAGACGCGTCGTAGTACGAGTGATAGTAGCGCGTGCGGGACGAATAGTAGTAGGCGTCGTGGCGCAGGTCAACCTTGTTCATCACCACGCCGAGCAGCCGGCCACCGGCACCGTCGATGAGGGAGTGAGCGCGCAAGAGTGCGCCGCGCACGGTGACGCCGCTCTCGACCACCAGGATGACTCCGTCCACGAGAGTCGAGAGCACGGTCGCGTCAGTGACCATGAGCAGCGGCGGCGAGTCCAGCACAATGTGATCGAAGCGCGCGCGCAGTTGCTGCAGGATTTCCACCATCTGCGGCGAAGATAGCAACTCGGCGGGATTCGGAGGCGTGGCGCCGCCGGGCAGCGCCCAGAGTTGCGAGACTCCATTCACGGCACAGATCGCTTCGTCAAGCCCATGAGAGCCGGTAAGCACTCCGCTAAGGCCGGGCTCGCGATTCAATCCGAGGTGTCGCGCGACACACGGCTTGCGCAGATCGCCATCGACAATCAACACGCGACCGTTTCGCTGCGCCAGAGCCAGAGCCAGATTCATCGACGTACAGCTCTTGCCCTCATTCGGCTGCGGACTGGTGACGAGCAGAGCTTGTGGCGGACGCGCCGCCGTGGAGAGCAGGATTGCAGTGCGAAGCGCGCGGTAGGATTCCGACAGCGCCGAGGCGGGATGCTTCAGGACGGCCATGGCCACGGCTCCGTTGGCGATCGGCTTGCCCAGGACCCGTCGCCTGCCGTTCATGGATCCATACACTCGCCTGCTCTCCGATCCGGCGGAAGGCACGATCGCCAGCGCCGGCGCGGCGATCAGCCGTTCCACGTCCTCAGCGCTCCTGATCGAATTGTCGAGCCCTTCTTCGATGAAGGCGAACGTCACGCCGAGAATCAAGCCCACCAGGAGCGCGATGCTGACGTTCATCAGGCGTTGGGGTCGCACGGGCGTAGAGGGCACGAACGCCTCATCGATCACGTGGATGTTTGTGGCTCGCAGCCCGGCCGATACCGTCGCGTCCTTGAGGCGCTGCAGCAGGCTTTCGTAGAGCTGCTGGTTGGTGTCGAATTCCCGCTTCAGCATGTTGTGACGGATGAGGAGCTGGTTCAGCTTGCCGACTTCGACCTTTTCCGCAGCTACGGCGTCAGACAAAAGCTTCTCGCGGCCCTGCGACGCCAGATAATCGTTGTGAACGCGATCCATCAGGCGGCGGCGCTCGTCGTCGACGAAGCCCTGCATGGCTTTCACCTGGCTCTGCAGCCGCACGACTTTGGGGAACTTCGGGCCGTACTCGCTCAGGGCATCGGCGTACTCCGCGCTCAAGTCGGCAAGCCTCTCGTTGAGCCGCTGCAGCAGATCGTCCTCGACCAGGAGCGCGGCCTGCGACGGATTCGAAAGCACCAGGTTATTGAGCGATTCCTTCTGAACGCGGTCGTTCTGGGCAGCGGTGAGGTCGCGGCTCAAATCCGCCAGGCGTTCCTCGACCACGTTCTCCTTGTCGCTCACGTTCACGATGGCGTTTTCGCGCTCGTAATCCACCAATTGCTGCTGGGACTTTTCCGTCTTGGCCTTGAGCTCGTCAAGCTGCTGCTCCATCCAGGAGGACGCCTGGCGGGTGGAGTTGTATTTCATTCGAAAGTTGTATTCAGCGTAATTGTTGACAAGCGCGTTGGCGATGGCGGCCGCTTGCGACGGATCTGTGCTTTCATAACTGATCTGCAGCATGCGGCTGTTGCGCATGAGCTCGACGTGCAGATTCTTGCGGAAAGCGCGGATCAGTCTGCCTCGTTGAGCTGTGCTGTCAGCCGTGGGGTTCGCAGTTGCGCCGGCCGCGAACTCCGCGCTGCGTTCGAGATTCAACTGCTGAATCGTCTCCCACGCCAGCGTGTCGCTCTCCAGCACGTTCACCTGGGTCTGCAGGAACGCGTCATCGCTCGGCGTGGTGCGATATAGATCGCTCAGCGACTGAATCTCAGGCGATTCCGCCTCCACCTCGACACGCGCGACAGCCTGATAGACCGGCCGCATCCTGAATGACACGATAGCCACCGCCGCCACGAGCACGCAGGCGGCAGCGAGAATCGTCCAGCGACGCTTGGCGAGAACGTGCCAGTAGGTGCGCAGATAGAAATAGCTGTCGGTCCTCTCGAGCTCGATATCTGCAAAGTGCGGGGCTCGGCGTGCGGACGCCGGACTCTCAGCCGGCACTCTTTGTATTGACTGGCTCTCCGCCATACCTGGATTCAGAGCCTCCAGATCACGACTCCGGTGGTGATTTGGACCGCGGCTTCTGCGGCCCGGCGCAGCGCACGCTCTCCGGTGCTGTCGGGCACGAAGAGGATTTCGTCAGCTTGGAGCGGCCGATCGGGAGCGCGGCCGGCGAGAATCTCTTTGAGCTTTACTCGCGATTCTTCCTGCCCCCCCGTGGCTGAAGATTTAGGCCGGATGATCATCGCTTTGTCGGCAACGGCGGTCGGCTTCAAATCCTCCGCCAACGCCAGCGCCTTCAGAACCGTCATCGGTTGATGCTCGCTCGTGAGCACGAATCCTCCGGGACGATTCACGGCGCCGACCACATAAACCACACCGGCGCGCTCGACCGTGACGCGGTCGCCGGGATAAAGTGTCAGATTGAGGCGAGGATCTCCTGACTGCATCAGGCGCTTCAGGTCGATCACCACAGGATCGGGGGCATCATTCCCAGAGTTCTTACCGATGCCGCGTTGTGCTTGCGGGTTTACGTCTGCCAATTGTGCGCCCGCGCTGCCGCGCGAGACCAGCGCGATGCTGCCGGCGTCATCGGAAAGCCCTTCGGCCTGCGCCAAAACGTCGAGCAGAGTGGTCTGGCCGAACACAGGGTAGAGCTGCGGCTTCTTGACCGCGCCCGTTACGGCGATGGCGTTTAGCCGCGACTCTCGAATCTCCACGGTGACGCGCGGATTGGTTACCAGCTCGGCCGTCTTCAGGCGCCCGCTGATCGCGGCCGCAAGCTCGTCGGGAGTCCGTCCTGCGGCGACGATCGGTTCAGAGATCAGCGGCACAACGATGGTCCCGCCGGGGCGCACGCGATACGACCGCGACATCTCGGGCACGTCGAAGACGGTGATTTCGAGGAGATCGTCGGCGCTGATCGCGTAGCCGGCGGCCGGCGTGCTCATGAGGCTGGCGCCTTCCGAAGCGGCGGTCATGGCGATTGGCCCCTGCTGTCCGGCGGCCAGAGGAGCCGAAACAAGGATCACCGCAATCAACGCGGCCGGCACGCGACTTCGAAGCGGGAATCCTGACTGCGTCCGAGTAGTCAGCACCGCTCTAACAGACATAGCTCGTCGACTCTCTCTGGGGTCGCCGCGCGCGCTCAACGATCGAGGCGTCAATTTCGATGGCCGCCGACTGCTGCAGAAGGTCGACGGAAAGCACGAGACGGTATCCGCCTTTCCAGTGCGTGAGAATCCCTTCCACGCCTTCCAGCAGTCCGCGCTTCACTCGCACCCAATCTCCGGCCTTCAGGAAGGGATGAGGATGCACCGACGATCGATTCGTGGCAATTTGCCGCAGAGAGTCGATCTCCGCCTCGGCGATGGGGATCGGACGATCGGCAGGCACAAAGTGGATCACGCCCGGCGTCACGCGCGCGTGTATGCGGCGCTCGGCAGCAGAGCGCAGGAACACGTATCCCGGGAACAGCGGCAGCGTAAGCCGCTTCAGGCGATCCTGCCAGCGATGCACGGCCGCATACACGGGAAGAAAAACCTCAAAACCCTTGCCGGCGAGCATTCCGGCCACGGTCTTCTCGTGCTGATGACGCGTGTAGAGCGCGTACCAGCAACCACCGGGATTCACGGCGCCGTCGGCATTCTGAAACGCAATTGGCATAAAGCTTCGCCCCGTGACTTACATCAGCTCATGCCGAGTAAGCCGCTAAAATGAGCCTGCGACCGGCAGCTAGTCCTGCTTCAAACGCCGCTTGCCCTGCCGGGCGAGAAACGCCTGGGCTCCGGCGCGCTGTTCGGCCTGAAGCCGGAAGAATGCCGAGCCCGGCCGCGTGATCCGCGTGAGCAAACCCTTCTCGACGAGATAATCCAATGCCTGGCTGGTCTCCTCGACGTCGCGGTAGATCGTCTGGCTCATCAGCCTCCAGCGCGCTACGCCCTCGAGATCGTCCGTCGCCTGCGGATTGCGAAGGAAATACTCGAGAATGTCCTTCGCAATGTCCTGCACCATAGGACGTGGCATGTCCGCGTCGCCCCCCGTAAGCCCGGATCGGTAGCAAGCGTGATGCCGCAATAGAGCGCGACCGTAAGTGCGCAGAGCTCACGTGATTTAGCAGACCGACGACGAAGATCCGAGCTACGAACGCGGGTCGACGATGACCCGGCGTGCGTGTGAGCTGAAGAGAAACGAGGCGCGCCAAACAGCGAAAGCCTGTGGAAGGTTAAGTGGGACACGCGCGTCCCGGAGCGGGTCGATTTCTACCCAGGTCGAACACAGTTCGGATTTAACTCATACTTCTTGACCAATCTTCCGAACGCGCGCCGATCCTTGCGCGCCTCGATCGCCGCCCGCGTTATGTTGCCGTCGTGCTTGCGGAGCAATTCCTCGACGTAGCGCTTCTCGAATGAGGCAATCGCGTCAGCCCGTCCATCGCGAAAGCTGCCGCCGGCGGCCGTGGCTCGAGCAACTGTTTCGGGCTCGGGTTGCGAGACAGAAACGTGCGAGGGCAGGATCGGACCGCCGCGGCTCATCACAGCGGCCCGCTGGACCGCGTTGAACAGTTCGCGGACGTTGCCCGGCCAGGAATGCTGCTGCAGCACGCGCAAGGCGGCGGGCGAGAACGAGGGCGGTGGCGCGCCCGGTGCCCTCCGAATCGACTGCAGGAAATGACGCGCAAGCAGCGGAACATCTTCCCGACGCTCGCGCAGCGGCGGCAGGTGTAATTGCAGCACGTTCAGCCGGAAGTAGAGATCGGACCGGAACTGCCGCCCGGCCACCAGGGCCTCAAGATTACGATTCGTGGCCGCAATCACTCGGACATTTGCCTGGGTGAACCGGTCGGCGCCGAGCGGCCGGTAGGTGCGCTCCTCGAGGAAGCGCAGCAGCTTGGCCTGGACAGCCAGCGAAAGCGCGTCGATTTCATCCAAAAACAGCGTGCCGCCTTCGGCCATTCCCGCCAGACCCTTCTGCTCGGCGTGGGCGTCAGTGAACGCGCCGCGCGTGTGGCCGAAGAGTTCGTTCTCCGCCAGGTGCTCCGGCAGCGCGCCGCAATCGACCGGAATAAACGGGAAGCCGCGCCTGACGCTGAGGTGGTGGAGCGCGCGTACACAGAGTTCCTTGCCGGTCCCGGTCTCGCCGAGCAGCAACACCGGCGCGTCGCTCGACGCCAGCAGTGGAATCTGCCGGATCACATGCAGGAACACGGGATCGCGACCCACGAGTTGAGAGAAACTGAGTTCGCTTTCCAGTTGATCGCTGACCGCGGCACAATCCTGAGAATGGCGGCCAAGCAGACGCAGAATGCGCCGCTGGAGTTCCTCCTTGCGAAGCGGCAGGCAGATGAAATCGTCGGCTGATTGCGCGGCGGCATCAAGCACTTCCTCACGGCTCTCCGCGGGCAGGACGACAAGGAGCGGCACGGGCACGGACCAGGCGTGGATGGAGCGGAGCATCTCGAGCGCTCGCGCATGGTCCGTGGGCGCAAATGCGATCGCAAGCTCGCCGCGCAAGCCGCGAGCGGTGTCCGCCGATGCGGAATGCCAGTAGAGATGTTGATGCGAGTAGCCGGACTCTGCGGGCAGCAACTGGTCGAGGGCCGGCTCCGGCGCGGCGTCCGCATCCCTGATGACGATCACTCGGGCAGCCATTCCCAACCCCAGGAACAGTTCCCACCGAACTGGATGCCGGAGTGTTACACACGGGATTCGCCAAGTCAAGGACGATTCCTCGCTGTGACGATTCCTCGCTGCAGGCAGTTTTGCCGAATGCTCTAGCGCCGCTACAACAACCCGCAGACTCCAAGCCGGGTTATACTCAACCCAGGGAGACGCTCGATGAATGTGGTAGTGGTCGGCGGCCACACGCGCAACATCGGCAAGACATCGCTGATGGCCGCGTTGATCCGCGAATTCGCGCCGCTCGGCTGGACCGCAGTCAAGATCACGCAGTACGGTCACGGCATCTGCTCGCACGACGGGCACGCGTGCCAGTGCGCTCCGCAGGAGCATCCCTTCGCTCTCACCGAAGAGCGCGATACGGCAGCCCGCAGCGACACATCGCGGTTTCTCGCCGCCGGCGCGCGCCGATCGCTTTGGCTGCGCGCCCGCCAGAATCAACTCGGCCAAGCCTTGCCGCTGCTGATGCGTAAGCTCGTTCGCGCGCGATGGGTGGTGATCGAAAGCAACAGCATCCTGGAGTTCATCGACCCTCTGCTGTACATCGCCGTACTGGATCGATCGCGCCCCGACTTCAAGACTTCCGCCCAGCGCTGGCTCGATCGTGCAGACGCCTTGGTTCCGGTCGGGAATCATCATGGCTCGCTTCCGGACCGGGCGCCGGACGCGGCCTGGCCCGGACTCGCCGTAAACCTAGGGTCGAAGCCCTCGTTCTCCGTGCGCGCGCCGGACTTCTGGAGCGAGGCGCTCGCCGAGTTTGTCCGCGAGAGCATTGAATCGGCATCCAGCACAAAGCGCGAGAACATCTCATGCCTGCAACCGCAGTAGCTCCCAAGCAGCCGGCCGAGCTTCTTACCGGATTCCCGCCGGGACCGAAAGGACGATTCCTCATTGGCTGTCTGCTCGAATGCCGGCGCGACCTGCTGGGATTCCTCACCGGCTGCGCGCGCGACTACGGTGACGTGGCCTTCTTCCGCTTCATGCACATTCCCGTGTTCGTACTCTCGAATCCCGACGACATCGAGCGCGTGCTGATCACCGAATCCGCGAAGTTCGTGAAGTCCCGCGATTATCGCGCTCTGGCCGGGATTCTCGGCGACGGTCTTCTCACCAGCGAAGGCGAGGCGTGGCGCCGGGAACGCCGCCTCATGCAGCCCGCCTTTCACCGCGAGAACATTCTGCGCTACGCGCGAGTGATGGTGAACCACTCCGAGCGCGCCATCTCGCAATGGCGCGACGGCGAGACTTTCGACGTTCACGAGCAGATGATGCGGCTCACGCTCGAGATCGTGGCCGAATGCCTGTTCGGCGCCGATATCCGTTCGCACTCGGGAAGCGTGGGCGAGGCGCTGCACGTTGTCATGGAGGGTTTCGCGGACTACGCGCGCCTGGCGATGGTGGTGCCGCGCTGGCTGGCGCTGCCGCGGACATCGAAGATGGGACAGGCTGTGCGCCGGCTCGATGCCGCCCTTTACGGCATCATTCGCGAGCGGCGCGCGGCTGGAAAGATCGCATCGTCAGAGGCTACATATGTAGCATCCGGCGCAGGTCCGAATGGAGTCGGGCGTCAACGGAGCGGCGGCAGCGATGGCCTGCCTCCCGACCTGCTCGGGCTCCTGTTGCAGGCGGCGGATGAGTCCGGTGGCACCATGGACGATCGCCAGGTGCGCGACGAGGCCATGACGCTGTTTCTGGCCGGCCACGAGACCACCGCCCTCGCGCTCTCCTGGACCTGGTACTTCCTCGGCCAGCACCCCGACGTCGCCGCGAAACTCGCGTGCGAACTCGACGAGGTGCTCGCCGGACGGACGCCCACGCCCGAGGACCTGCCGCGGCTGCGCTACACCGACATGGTTTTGAAGGAATCGATGCGGATATACCCGCCGGCGTGGGCCATCGGTCGCGAGGCGCGCGAACCCTTCCAGGCCGGCCGCTTCCTGGTGCGGCCCGGCACCAACATCTTCATCTCGCAATGGATCACGCATCGCGATCCCCGGTTCTTCCCTGACCCGGAGCGCTTCGACCCTGAGCGCTGGCGCGACGATCCCATCCGGCGCGGCGTCCTGCCGCGGTTCGCGTACTTCCCTTTCGGCGGCGGCCCGCGCGTCTGCATCGGCGCCGGATTCGCCCAGATGGAGGCGGGGCTGATCCTGGCCACGATCGCCCAGCGATTCCTCCTCGAACTCGTGCCCGGCCAATCGATTCCACTGCTCCCCAGCGTCACGCTGCGCCCGCGTCACGGAATCCGGATGAGGGCTCGGGAGCGGACTCGTCGAAAGTCGACAGTTGACAGTCCTCGGGCGACCAGCCCGGCGGCGCCGTAGCGGCTCAAGCCTGCAGCGCGGTAAACAGCGGCTTTGGGCGCATTATCGAAATTCTTAAGTACTTCATGATACTGTTCTGACAATCCCATGATAACAGGGCATATAATACAATGATTATGGCCAACGGGCCCGAAACCCAAAGTGGCTTTGGCAAGGGCCATTTTTGGCACTTTTTTGCAAACGCGTGCTGATTCTAACACACTTAGTGGCTGTGGGCAGCCAGAATTTTAACCGGGGGGAGGATCGATTTCTCCCCAATTTCTGCAGCAAACCCGCATAAAATGCGGGTTTGCTGCATGTGCGAGCCTGCGCGCAACGTTGTGCACTTCGGAGGGCAGGCTTTGTACGCTGCTCATCTCTTGGAACTTATGAATGGCTTTGGCGGGCGTAGTTGAAGCCGCGGCGAAGAAGTTTTCGAAAGACTCCTCGAAAACGCCCACCTGTAGACTGTTAACTGTTTGCTCCCGACTTGCAACGATGCTGCCGGCACGAGCGTTCAACCGGTATGGAACGCGGGGTACCACGGAACTTGCCTCAAAGTTGAGACCAGCCTAGCCTACTGTGCCCAGCGTGTCAAGGGATTTCGTGAGGCTGTTGATCTAGGCTAGATTCCGGCTTCGTTCGGTCCCCCGCCGGCGCAGACCCGTACCCGGCCGCGGCGGAGTCGTGAATCGGGTGAGAAGGTCTGGGTCACGATGGCGGAATGCGATCTCGCTGCCACGCGCGAACTCGGCGCGGCAGACTGAAACTTGACGCGCCCCCGGGAGCAGGCAGAACTTTGCTGCCACACGGTTGGAATGCGGGACCTGCTTGACAATTGGCACCCGCTCCGTAAACTAAAGCTGATCACAACCTGTCGAACATAAAGCCGCATGTCCCCGGAGCGCGACTTATGGTCACAAGCGGAGCTTTCATCCGGCTGCCTGGCCTGATTCCGAATAGCGCGGGCCTTTCTGGCGGCGAGTTATTCCGAAGGCGAGCCGCCGTCGACTCCAGAATCAGCAGGGCCGAGGCATTGATCCATAGCCACTTGCATCGCAAACTGCTGCTCCACGAGCTCGCGGGTGCGGCCGGACTGTCCGTTTCCCGGATGTGCCACTTGTTCAAGAAGCAGACCGGAATAGCGCCCGCCCGGTACGCGAGAGTGCTTCGCATGCAGCGAGCCGGCGAACTCCTGAAGACCTCGGTGCTCAGCGTGAAACAGATTGGGGTGCTTCTGGGATATGACGATCCCAGCCGCTTCGTAGAGGACTTTCGAAGGACCTACGGGCTCCCACCCATGCGCTACCGGCAACGCTTGGCGAGAGCAACTGCCATGTAAGTGCTTTACCCTGCAGCCCGACCGACCCACTCCTTGCCGCCGAGAGGCCGGTGCCGTTCCGCAGCAAGATTGGCATATAAATAGCAAGATTGACATATGAATTTCGCTTGACGCTCTCCTGGCCGTTAGTATCAAGATAGCGCAGCCGTCGTGCTGGGACCGGGGGGGTCCGCGAAGCATTCGAAGCCGCTTTGGAATTCCTGCGGCCTCGATGGAGGTGACTCCGTATGGACTTCATTGAAAAGCTTTTTCACATAGCTCCGGATCACGGCAACGGTATGCTCGAGGTTTTTGTCATCTCTGCGATTCTCGCCTATGCCGCTTGGCGCACAGTAGCGACGATTCGAATATCGCGCAATTCGACGCCTTGGAAGCGCCTCAATGAAGCCCCCGGCAACGCGGCCGTCATCGATCTTAAACACTGACGGTACGCCGGCACGCCGAGGTGAAACCACGCCACAACCCCCATCGGCTGATCCGGCATTTTGGAGTAAGAAAGGATTGAGTGGGCCATGGCCAAACGTAAAACACCACGGCGCGAACAACCTGTATCTGTCTGGCCGGCGCTGGAAGAACAACTGGCTGCGGCCAACGTCGTCCCCGGCAGCGCTCTGGAGAAGCTCATCAGAGACAATCAGGATGCTGGAATGCTGGATCCTTCCGAAAGTCCCAACGACATCTGGAAACTTCCGCTCTGGATAAGAGTCTACTTCCGGAAGCAGCATCCCGAACTCGAGTTTAGAGGACCGGGAGCTGGCTACCCTGTCGCCCTAAAGGAAATACACACGTGGATGACGCACCACCAGGACTTACCAGTGGCTACCGCCGGGACCGCGTCCAGGAAATAGTTGCTTTTACGCCGCTGTGACATTCCAGGAGGTTCTCATGCCAGCGAACGTCTCGATCACTCAGGATACGAGCAATCCCTATAGCGAATCCGACCTCCGCTACAACCCTAATAATCCGCTCCAGGTCATAGCGGCGTCCAACTACAACAACATCACGCTGCCCTCATCGACGACCACCCAGGCTCAGTATTACTCAACCGACGGCGGTGCGACGTGGGCGCAATCGAGCTCACCCACAGCGGGCGTATCCAGTGGCGGCGGCCTGCCCGCGGTCACGGGCGACGCTTTCCAGAGTGATCCCACTGTAGACTGGACCTCCGACGGAACGGCCTGGGCGCTTACCCTGGGTATAAATGCATCGGAAACAGACCTTATCGTCCGCAGCTTTAAGTCAACCAACGGCGGCAAGGACTGGACTTACGATTCGGACGTATCGGGAAGTCAGACGGGAACCGATAAAGAGACCTTGTGGGTCGATCACAGCCCAACCTCAGCCTACGCGGACAACATGTACGTCATCTGGCATTTAATCGCCGATGCCTATGTGTCAGTGCGGCAGGGCCCCAGTGGAACATGGTCCACTCCGCTCCTGGTGTCCGGTTCCGGAGCATCGGCAACAACGTTCACTGCCTATGGCGGGGATATCAAGACTAACGCCGACGGGGACGTGTTCGCTTTCTGGCCTAATGCCGGTGGCCAGACTCTGTTGGTGGTCAAGTCGACCAATGGCGGCACCTCCTTCGATGCGCTGGCCTCGACTCCCACCCAGATTGCAACCACGTTCGGCAGCTTTCTGATTGATATTCCGGCAGAGGATGAAAGGGGTTGCCGGATTTACATCTCTGGAGGCGCCTACAAGACTGCGGCGCTGGACATGGTCTACGCCTGCTGGGCGGACCTGTCCGGAGGCACGGGTTGCGACAGTTCCTCAGATGGGCCTGGCAGCGATGTGACTTCGACGTGCAAAACGCGCATCTGGTTCGCCCTCTCCAACAATGGCGGCACAACCTGGCAGCCCGCCGTGAAGATTAACGATCAGGCGTCGCTGAACGACCAGTTTTTTCCACGCTTGGCCGTTGACGATACGACCGGTAACCTGATGATCGTGTATTACGATACCGTCAGCGATCCCAATCGTTTGAAAACAGACGTCTGGATGCAGTGTTCGACAGACAACGGAGCAACGTGGACGACGGCCGTAAAGATTACCTCCGCCGAAACCGATGAGGCCACCGCTAGCGAGGATGAGGGTAACCAATACGGCGATTATATCGGCCTGACCGTGTGCGCAGGCCAGTATTTCGCTTGCTGGACAGACCGCCGTGGTGGCGGCAACGAGCAGATCTGGGGCTCTGCGATCTCGATACCGTTCTCCTACTTCATCGTCGACAAGAACACCTATGGCGTCGATGAAGTGAACGACAGCCATTCCTACGACAATGCGTTTTCTGTGGCGGTCGAGGGAGCATCTCCCAATTCGCTGGGATCGGCAATACCCAACCTTACAGGTCCGTTTTACTCGATATCGTCCATAAGCCCGAGTACCAGCCCGCTTCCTTTCCCGACTTACGCGTCTTCGGGTGACCCAGACACTCCGCAGAGGATTCTCTTCACCTATAACGTCGATTTTCCCTCGGGAGCGAACATTCCGCCGTTCCCGGCAGCGGGGCCGGCGCCCGACTACGTGTCGGAGCAATTGAATTCGTCGATTAGCTTTCCAGGCTTCACGGCCGGGCCTCTGGCGGCGCCTCCGACCTTGTTCGAGCTGGTTTCAGGTGAAGACCCGTACTTCACCAACATCAACCCCAATGACAACAACCCCTTCTATCTTAGCCAGGATCTGCGCGTGTTCACGCTCACGCCGGGACTTGCCGGGCAAAATAACGCCATGAACGGTCCGACGCCGTTCACGCCCACGGGAGGCATCGCCTACACTGCCCAAGATCCGACGGCGGCTTATAACTACATTCGGGGCCTTCTCAGCTATCTGAACGACCCGTCAAACGGCTACACGAACCCGCAGGGCACCGATCCCTTCACCTTGTTTCCGGACCAAGGCGCATTTCTCACGGCCGATTCCACCGTCGCTCCAAATAAACCGAATTCCGGCGACCCGGGCAATCCCTGGACCAGCTATAATTTTGCGGTTGCCAAGGTTCGCATGGTCGGCAAAACGGGCGATTCGGCAGGTCCCGTCAGGGTTTTCTTCAGGTTATTCATCGCTGAGACCTACGATACGAGCTACGACACGACAAACTACTACCCGTTTAATGCGGACACGGCCGGTCTTCCAGCGACTCCGAAGCCCGGACCCGGCAATGAAACCTACCCGTTCCTTGCCACGGGAGACTACTCAGCCTCAAGCCTGAATTCCGATTATGGCTCGGGCGGCTCGGGCGGCGTGAATAGCCAGACTATAACCGTGCATTCGATGGATGTCGGCGGAACCCAGGCTTACTTCGGTTGCTTCCTGAACGTATACGATTCCAGCATCCAGAGTCAGGTCCTGGCCGCCGGCACTCACCAGTGCCTGGTCGCTCAGATCGCTTATGACGGCGCGCCCATCGAGAACTCGAGCACGGTTACCTACAGTCCCGAGAATTCCGACAAGCTGGCGCAGCGCAACCTCCAGATCACGCCCGGGGCCTCGCCGCACCTTATTCCTCAATCCTTCGATACCAAGCCAAGCCCCGCGATCCCCCCTGGAGCCACGGGCTTTCTCAATTATCCCGATGAATTGATGATTGTTTGGGGCAACACTCCACGGGGCAGCCTCGCCAGTATTTACTGGCCCCAGGTCGATGCGGCGGACGTCCTGGAACTTGCGTCCGCAATTTATAGCTCGAACACCCTTTCTGCCTCCGACCCGCACACTCTTCAATTTCCTGTGGCCGGCGACGTAACCTATATTCCGATCCCGCAGGGCACTCGCAATTTCGCCGGATTATTCACGGTGGATTTGCGTTCAACGGTCGTCAGAGGACAAGAGTTCACCGTCACGCTTCGCCGGATTGCCACCAAGCGTGGTGGTCGTGAGCCGGTAGCAGGGAGCAACCGCCTGGCCAGAAGGTCCCTGGCCGTAAGCCACGAGATCGGAAACTGGAGATATATCGCGGGCACCTTCCAGGTGAAGATCCCGATCAGCACAAAAGAACTGATCCTCAGGCCCGAAGAAAACACCCTCGCTATTCTCAGGTGGAGACTGGAACGGATGCCAGTCTCCAATCGCTGGTACCCGGTGCTCGAGCGCTACATCGAGATCATCGCGGGTCGCGTCCTGAGCCTGGGCGGAGATCCCAAGCTGATTCCTCCGTCCCTCACGGGCTACCATCCTGGACCCGTGCACCCCCATCCGCTGCGAGAGCCCTGGGAAGAGTTCACGGGCAAAGTGATCGCGATCATCTACGATCGTTTCGGGGATTTTGAAGGATTCCGCCTGCTCACCGAGCACGGGCACGAGGAATCGTTCCGCGGCCGGGAGCCGGAAGTGGAATCGCTGGTCTATCGAGCCTGGGAGGAGCGAATCCTCATCACGGTGCGGGTGCATGAGCATGACCGGCATTGGCCCGCGGCTATCATCTATCGAAGACCTTGAAGGGCGGAACTACTGAGGGTTCGTTCCGTGCGGCGGCGACGGAAGGGTTCGCCGCCGCCGCGCTCCAAGACGCTGAAAATCTTCTTTTCTGCACGACAGCGAATCCACATTACGGCGGAATCGCGCACATTATCTTGATTCCGACGTGTCGAGAGCAGAGGCTTCCCGCTTCGTCATCAGGGTGTGCGAAAATGCCGAGATGACCGTAGACGACTTCAGGCGGATCGCCCTCAGCATGGAAGGCGCCGAGGAAAGCTCGCACATCGGACAACCCGATTTCCGGGTCGGGGGCAGGATATTTGCCACGTTGGCGTCGGCAAGCCAGGGATATGGGAACGTGAAACTGACCCTGGAGCAGCAGGCCGCGCTGGTGGAGGAGATGCCGGAGGTCTTCGTCCCGATCCCGGGCGGCTGGGGCAGGACGGGGATGACACACGTGCGGCTTGCGGCGGCAAGTGAGGACGTTCTCGCCGGCGCTCTGCGGCTCGCCTGGACGTTGCGAGTCGAGAGGAATTCTGAGGCGGGAAAGGGCGCGCGCCCGGTCAAGGTGGCGCGCTCATCGAAGTCTGCCCGCAAAAAGCGCCGAAAAAAGCCATGAATGCCGTCGTATTCGATGGTCGCCCCCAAGCTTCGCAGACCTTGTCGGGATACGTGCGGAGCCGATGGTCACACGAAAAGGTCTGTCCGCCATCCTCATACGGTTTTCAACCTTATACAGTTTTCAACCTTGTCGGGCACTGCAGGAGGCTCGCAGCCGAAGCACCGGCCGTCGGGTTCCGTTGTTCGAGGGCGTTTTGTGCGGAATACTCTCATGGAAGATCGCGCCTCAAGTTCCCCGGCGGCCTGCTAGACTGAGTAGTCCGGTCCGGCGCGCCGCGTCAATTGCTCGTTCCATGCTGCGCCGTTCATGCCCGCGGGCCGCCGGGCGGAATCAATATGGTTAAATGCTCGACATGCGGCACCGAGTCTCGTAACGGCGGACGATTCTGCTCGAATTGCGGCTCGCAGCTCGGTTCGGAAACGTCGGCCCGTGATTCTGCCCTTCCCCGGGGTCCCGCGCCACCGCAGGACATCGAAGCAACTGCGGCAGCGACACAGACCGACGCTTCGCCACCGCCCCGAACGCCCGACATCCGGCTCAAGACCGCGGACTCCGGAATCCGGACTCCCGCGCAACCGGTGACTCGCACCAAGAGCACCACCAGTTCCGCGCGGCTCCCTACCGAAGGGAGATTCCTGCCCGGCACGCTGCTCCTCGATCGCTATCGCGTGGTGGCGCTACTAGGCCGCGGGGGCATGGGCGAGGTGTATCGCGCGGACGATCTGACGCTCGATCAGACAGTGGCGCTCAAATTCCTGCCGGCGGCGCTCGCAACCGACGCCGACGCGCTGGAGCGGTTCCGCAACGAGGTCCGCATCGCGCGCCGCGTGTCGCACGCGAACGTCTGCCGCGTATACGACGTCGGCGAGGCGGAGAGTCAGCCTTTCCTGAGCATGGAATACGTGGACGGCGAGGACCTGGCCTCGCTGCTGCGCCGTATCGGACGGCTGCCCGGCGACAAGGCGATCGAGATCGCGCGGCAATTGTGCGCCGGACTCGCGGCGGCGCATCGCGAGGGCGTGCTGCACCGAGATCTGAAACCGGCCAACATCATGCTCGATGGGCGCGGCCGCGCCGTGATGATGGATTTCGGACTGGCGGGCATCGCCGAGCAGATCCAGGGCTACGACGTGCGCAGCGGCACGCCGGCCTACATGGCGCCCGAGCAACTGGCCGGCAAGGAAGTGACCGAGCGCAGCGACATCTACTCGCTCGGGCTTGTGCTCTACGAGATCTTCACCGGCAAGCGCGCGTTCGATGCCACAGCACTCGCCGATCTCGTCCGGCAGAGGAACGAACAGCCGCTCAGCGCGCCGTCGACCTGGGTGAAGGATCTTGATCCTGCCGTCGAGCGCGTGATCATGCGGTGTCTCGAGACGGATCCCACGGCGCGTCCTTCGAACGCTCTTGCGGTCGCGGCGGCCCTGCCCGGAGGCGATCCGCTGGCGGCGGCGCTTGCTGCAGGCGAGACGCCTTCACCACAAATGGTGGCGGCGGCGGGCGAGAAGGAAGGAATCGCGCCGCGCGTGGCCGTGATCAGCCTCGCCGGCGTGATCGTCGGCCTCATTGCCGTGTTCTGGATGGCGTGGCACGCCAGCGCGTTCCGCATCACGAATCCACAGCCGTTGCCGCCGGAGGTGCTCAGCATCAAGGCGCAGGAGACCATTAAGGCTCTCGGATACACCGAGAAGCCCATCGATCACGTCGCCGAGTTCTATTTTGACGATAACTTTGCCTCGTGGGTGCACGAGCACATGGGCGCCCATCCGGACTGGCCCAAGATACTGTCGGAACAACAGCAGGGCCTGATCTATCCTTACAGGCAGAGTCCGGTTTATCTCGATACCGACAAATTCCACGACATCACGATGACGCCCGGCGTGCCCGCGTTCTGGGAGCCGCCCGCCATCGAGTCAGGCATGGTCAACATCATCCTTGACTCCCAAGGGCGCCTGATGTATCTCCAGGCGATCCCGAAGGAAGTTGACCCGAACCCACCTCCGCCGATTCCGCTCGATTGGAAGCCGCTCTTCGCCGCTGCCGGCCTGGATATCGCGCAGTTCCACAGCGCCGACCCACAGTGGCTGTCGCTCGCCGCCTTTGACGCCCGCGCGGCATGGACGGGCACGTGGCCGGAATCGGAGCTTCCTCTGCGAATCGAAGCCGCAGCCTGGCGCGGCAAGCCCGTGTTTTTCTCTGAAATCGGGCCCTGGACGCACCCTGATCGAACGCAGTACTCGAGCAGCGACGCGGGGCAGCATGCCAGCCAGATCTCAGAGGTCGTGCTCGCGACGTTGACGCTCTTTGTCGGCTCCTGGCTTGCGTTGCGCAATTATCGAAAGGGGAAGGTGGACCTGAAAAGCGCGTGGCGGCTGGCAAGCGCGGTTTTTGTGGTCGAACTCGCCCTCTGGATCTCGGAGTATCACTTCATTCCGACGATCGCCATGTTCGGGCGCTTCGTGCTTGCCGTGAGCACCGCCCTTTTCCTCGCGGGAGCGATCTGGATGCTCTACCTGGCGCTCGAGCCGTTCATTCGCCGGCACTGGCCGCAAGCCATCATTTCCTGGACGCGCCTGATGACCAACGGCGGGCGCGATCCGCTGGTCGGCCGCGATGTGCTGTGGGGCGTGCTGCTCGGCGTGATCTGGTCGGTCGTGATCGGAATTGGCATTCTGCTGTTGGTCCGCGAAGGCGCTCCACCC
>JASHQD010000076.1 GCA_030037755.1 Terriglobia bacterium | reverse complement strand
CCCGGCGCGATCTTATTCGACATTTTGCATGGATCGGCGAAGCAAGCAGCCTGGAAACCGCTCGCCGTTTCCGCGCTGCCTCCCGCCGCACTTTCAACGATCTCGCGCAAACGCCAGGTATGGGCGCCCCTCGAAAGATCGGCAGGTTCCCCAACCTGAGGATGTGGAGAGTCGCCGGCTTCGAGAAATACCTCATCTTCTATCAGCCTTCGGGCCAGGACGTAGTGATCGAGCGTGTTGTTCACGCAGCTCAGGAATTACACTCGGGTGCTCAACCCGAACCCATGAAACTCAATTCGCCTCCGCCCGTTCCGCGCTCCAGCGGCGAGGAAGATGCCGTCGTGCGGCCCCGCGTAAATATGGGGTGACCAGACGTCGCCTTTTCAAGTCGTGGCCACATCTCTCACCTTTCGTTGGATCCAAGCCCATAAAAATGTGCGGTGACCCGCGTCACTGCGCCTTCCGAGGCCTCGTGGTAAATGAACTCGGGGGATTTCGGGGGGCAGGAGTGCCGCTTCCGCCGGGTTATGGGCCGGCCTAAGCACCTTGGAGGTTGAACTGTGCCCCCTCGCCAACTTCTCAGTGCACGTCCCACAGCCCGCGCGGCCGGCAAATCTGGAAAATTGGCACGCTCCAAGCCACTTGCTCTCGATGGTTCGGAACCTGCCGTTCGGGGTTTGTGCCCGGACTCCTCGAGCCGGCCGTCCGGAGCATCGGGTAACGCCGTAGGCCAGGCCTGTCGACTTACTTGGCCAAAAAGGGCGGGGAAAACAAAAATGAGCGCTGCATCGGCAGCGCGAACGGCGGCGGTAAGTTACCGAGCATCAAATGCATGCAGCGCATGGCAAAAACGGGTGTGAAATGAGCGGAATTAGCTACGCAACTATGAAATGGCGTGTTGTCCGTATCCTCCTGGTGTGGTGGGCAATAGCATTTTATCTAGCCCAGATCAATCGACTACTTCCATGAAAGTGCAAAAAAATCGATGCATTTAACATCCACGACTCACGAAGCGCCCTCCAAGAGAATCAATAACATACGCAAAACGAGAGATTCGGCCAAAAACAGCAACTTCTTTAGAATCAGCAAACCGTGGGCTAGAACGGCAATGAAATTGCATTTTTCACTGACAAGTACACATGTCGATGTAAGCCTTGTTTATTCAATACGATGGCGGGGTGTGATTCGGGAGGCGTGCTCGCAAAAAAATGCAAAAACGTGCACTCTTCGAAAGCAGCGAATGGCGCGGATCAAATGGTGAATGGTGAGTGGCAAATGGTGAATTGCGATGCGGCGAGTTCGGAGGTCGAAGTTCCACGTTCGCTATATTGTTGTCGGGCGTCTCTCGTTTCTCCTTTGGCCTACGGTTCGAATTCCGAGGCCCAAACTCCCAAGCCTCGAAACTCCGAACCCCGAACTTCGAACTCCGAACTTCGATCACCAAATTTGGGATATAATGGCTGCTGGTTTTCAAACCCCCGGTTAGCGAAGCAAGCCAGCAGCAAACAGGCAGGATTCCAGAGGAATTGGGAGGACGCATGGCCCGGCCCGGCGACATGAACATGTGGGCGCGGGCGATGTCATACCTCGGTCTGAGCCTCGTGGTGCCGGCAAGCGCGCTTGGCGGATATGTGCTCGGCTGGTTTCTGGACGAGCATCTGCACACCAAGCCGGTGCTGGCGGTGATTGGAGTGCTCGCGGGTTCGGCGGCCGGCATCGTTGAAATGGTCCAGGTGATTCTGCGGAGAGAAAAGAGTGCCGGAGATCGCTAATTCGGCGGAAGACGAGCGCCCTTTGAGCCATGCGCTCGACTCGGCGCTTGACCGCTTGCCCCGATGGATTGCGGCTGTGAGCGCAGCGGCCGTGATCGCGTGCGTTGTCGCCGGTCAAATTCGATTCGCGGCCGGACTGGCGCTCGGCTGCGGCGTGGCGCTGCTGGGCTATTGGTGGCTTTACCGTGGCATTCGCGCCGCTTTCGATTCCGGCCGGGCCCGCGCGCCGATCGGTGTGTTCGTCAGGCTGGCGCTGCGGTATCCGGTGGCGATCGGGGCGGTGCTGCTGTTCGATCGTACCGGCTGGTTGCCCGCGCGCGCGGTGATGGCAGGATTGTTCGCGCCGCTGGCAGGTGTGGTGATCGAGTGCGTGGTGCTGGCGGCGCAGGTCTTACGCGAACTGAGACAGGAAGTGGCCAGTGGCTAGTGGCTAGACTAGAATGTGGTTCCACTTTCTAGCCACTAACCACTAGCAACTCGTCTCTGGGTCTGGCAGGTGAGGAATCTCTATGGCTCCGGAACACCCGGTTTGGTTCACAGTTCTGCTCAATAAGCTGATCGGTCCGGCGGTGGCGGCCTTGCTCACCGCCATGGGATTCCATCCCAATCCGGCCGAGCCCATCCCGAATTACATCGCCATGCAGGTGCTGGTATTTCTGCTGATTCTCGCAGGTGCGCTGATTCTGCGCGCGCGCCTCTCGGTGGAAAAGCCAGGCAAGTTCCAGCACATCATGGAGGTCTTCCTCCAGTTCACCCAGAACATGTGCGACGACGTGATCGGTCATGAAGGACGCCGCTACGTGGCGCTGCTCGGCACGCTCGGACTTTTCGTGCTGTTCTGCAATCTGCTGGGAATCATCCCGAGCTTCTCTACCGCCACGGGCACGATCTATGTGACCCTGGGATGCGCGGTGGTCGCGTTTCTTTACTACAACTTTCACGGCATGCGCGAGCACGGAGTGCTCGGTTATCTCAAGCACCTCGCCGGACCGCTCTGGTGGCTGGCGTGGTTGATCCTCCCGGTCGAGGTCATCAGTAACACGCTGCGGCTGCTGTCCCTGAGCGTTCGTCTTTGGGCGAACATGACGGTCGGCGAACTGATCGAGCACGTGTTCACCTCGCTCGTCCCGGTGCTGGTGCCGGCGATATTTATTGGATTGCACGTTTTTGTTTCGTTCCTCCAGGCGTACATTTTCATGATTCTGCCGGCGGTGTACATCAGCCTGGCGGTGTCGGAGGAGCATTGATTTGTGGTTCAGAGTTGATAGTCGAGAGTCGAGGGTTGAGAGCTGACTCTTGACTCTCAACTCTTGACTCTCAACTCTCGACTGACCGGGCTTCAGTGTGAGGCCGCACGCCCCCAGGCGGGCAGGTCACCACCTCCTGGCCCACATTAATGACAAGGAGAAACAATGAAACAAAAGCTGGTAGTAGGACTCGCGGCGCTTGCGTCGCTGCTGGTTGCGGCGCCCGCCTTCGCGCAGGGAACGGCTCCGGCGGGAACGCCGGCCACGAACTGGCCGTTGTTCGGCGGCCTGCTGGCCCTCGGCCTCGCTGCTGGACTGTGCGCGCTGGGACAGGGCAAGGCCATTTCGGCCGCCTGCGAAGGCGTGGCCCGGAATCCGGGAGCTCGCCCGCACCTGTTTCTGTTCATGATCCTGGGCCTGGTGTTCATCGAGACCCTGGTGCTTTACACGCTGGCGATCGTCATCTTCAAGACGTAGAATCTCGCGGTAGTGGCGGTGTCCGCGCCGCCGCATTGCTCTGTGGGCTCCGGAAGGCCTCCGTGATCCCTGTGTTAAAAAGCTCCTAACGCAGAGGTCACGGAGGCCCGGAGAACCCTTGATCGTCTTGGCGTTTGCGGATGAGAGAGGACTTCAAGGAGGGCGCAAATGCCGAGGACAAGTCCTGCGGGTTGATGGCGGGAATTGGTAAGGGCGGCCCGCGTACGTTTCGCGAGCCGCCCTTAGCGTCAGCGGCGCCCCACTCGGTCGCAAGATGGCTTGCCGCGTCTTCGGGCGGAGCGAGCCAGTTTGTGATCGAGGGCAACGGCCCGGTCGAGCCGGGGGAGCGCTTCACGCTCCGGCAAGAAGCTCAACTAGCTTCCGCAGCCGTTTCAGTCAGGGGCGGCGCCAGACGAGTCCTGTGCAGGCTGGTGTCCAGCCTCTCGGTCTGGAACGCCCGCCGGGTTAGTGGAACGAGACTTGGTTGCCCTGCTGCCAGACGTGATAGGCCCAGATCGCCAACAGCGTCAGGCCGTAAACGGCCATGATCACGGTCAACGTCTGACCCCAGACCTCGACCTTGCGCATTCTGGTAGCCAGGTGGGTCTGCTCTGGAATCAGGCCGGCCTCCGGACCAGTCAGGTGGACCATCACGTCCTCATGGTGGCCGAGGGACAAACGGTAAACTGCCAGAACCGCGACCACGACCGCAAGCAACGCCCAGCTAATCACATAGAAGCCAACTTGCATCGCGCACCTCCTTCAGGAGCAGCAGATTTACTGCCCTGCAGTTTCTTTATCAGGCAAGCGACGACCGGGCTCAGTGACGTAAATCACTCGCCCGCGTGACAAATTGCACAATCTTAGAGGAAAATCCAGGAAATCCTTACAGCCAAGGGACATGCAGGGAGGTCAGGTCACTGAGAAGACCCGAAGGAAAGAGGCCGAGGAAGAAAATGCCAATCAGGCTCACAGCGATGGCGAATCCGAGCGCGCGAGGTATGGACGCCTCGTTGACCTGCGTCTTGCCTTCGCCCATGTACATCGCTACCACAAGTCTCAGGTAGTAGTAAACCGACACGACACTGTTCAACAGTGCGATGACGGTCAAGCCGGTCAGGTGGGCATGCATGGCGGCACGGAAAACGTAGAATTTGGCGAAGAACCCCACGGTGGAGGGAAAGCCCGCAAGCGACAACATGAATACGGTCAGGCAGGCGGCCATGCCGGGCCGGTCGGCGGCGAGACCCGTAAAGTCCTCGACGTCGGTGCGGCGCTCGTCGGCGCCCGCGAGGTGCGCCACCAGGATGAACGCACCCACATTCATCAGCGCGTAGCCGCCAAGGTAGAACAGGACTGAGGACGTGCCCTCGGCGCCGCCCGCCGTGACACCGACCAGTATGTATCCCGCGTGCGCGATCGAGGAGTACGCCAGGAGCCGCTTCACATTCGATTGCCATAAGGCGGCGAGATTGCCGAGACACATTGTGAGTACCGCCGAGATCCAAAGCAGCCAGAAGATCAACGGACCTGCCGACGCGACATGTCCGAAGCTGCCGATGAGCAGGCGCACGAGGACGGCAAAGGCGGCGGCTTTGGGGGCGGTCGAGAGATAGGCGGTAACCGGCGCAGGCGCGCCCTGGTAAACGTCAGGTGTCCAGATCTGAAAGGGCGCGGTCGACACCTTGAATGCGAGGCCCACGAACATCAGAATGACCGCGAGCCACAACAACTGCGGATTCGCCGATGAGGGTGAGTTCACCAGGGTCTCGCGGATCACATCAAGATTCGTGGTACCGGTCAGACCATAGACGAAAGCAATCCCGTAAAGGAAGAACGCGGTGGCAAACGAGCCCAGCAGGAAGTATTTCACCGAAGACTCGTTGGACTGCAATTCGCCGCGCTTATATCCGGCAAGGATGTACGTTGAGATCGAGGAAATCTCGAGGCCGATGAAGACCATGATCAACTCGGTGGACGCCACCATGAAAGCGCCGCCCGCCGTGGCCATCAGGATGAGAGCGTAGTATTCGCCGTGGTCAATGGCGTCGCGCTCCAGATACGCCATCGAACCGAGCAACGTGAGCAAGGCGATGAGCAGCAGCAGTTCGATGAGATAAACGCTGTAGCCGTCGTTCGAGATGCTGGCGGAGAAGGCTGAGCCCGGGAAAAACGCGATGGCGGCCGCGGCCAGTCCGGCCAGGATCACGCCCACCACCGAAACCCAACCGAGAACGGTCTTCTTCCCCGCTGGAGTGACAGGCTCAAGCATCATCACCAGCAGCGCGAAGCCTGAGAGGACCAACTCGGGCAGGATGCGAATGAAATCGGCGGAGCCCACGCTTGTCATCGGGATGCTCCTCCACTACCGGCGCGAATCTGGGGACGAGGCGCGATTCCGGCCTGAGTCTGGCCCTTTGGAGCCCCCAGCTTCCCGTTGCGCGCTGTAACTGCCTGCGGGTTTACGCGCGTCAGGACGCCAGCGACGGTCACGTCCATCTGCCGGAGGAAAGGCTGCGGGTAAATGCCCATGAAGATGATGACGGCGACGACAGCCGTCAGCATCCACTTCTCGCGCCGGTTCACATCGGGAATCTGGCGATTCTTCTCGTCGGTAACCTCACCCAGAAACACACGCTGATACATCCACAAGAGGTAGACAGCGGCCAGAATCACACCGACCGCTGCCAGCGAGCCCCAAAGCACACGGGCGTGAAACGCGCCGATGATGATAAGGAATTCGCCGACGAAACCATTGAGCATAGGCAATCCAAGCGACGACAGCGTGACGATCATGAAGAAGGTACTGAATACAGGTATGGTCGTCCCGAGGCCGCCAAAGTCCTTAATCAGCCGCGTGTGGCGGCGGTCATAAAGCATTCCGACCATCAAAAACAGAGCGCCGGTCGAAACGCCGTGGTTCACCATCTGGTAGATCGCGCCCTCCATACCCTCCATGTTGAAAGCGAATATCCCCAGCACTACAAATCCAAGGTGGGCTACTGACGAGTAGGCGACGAGTCGTTTCAAATCCGGTTGCACCATGGATACCAGCGCGCCGTAGATGATACCGATCACTGCCAGCACGCTGACCAGTCCAGCAAACTCGCGGGACGCGCCAGGAAACAGGGGCAGGCAGAAGCGCAGCATACCGTAAGTTCCCATCTTCAACAGCACGCCGGCCAGGATGACGGAACCTGCGGTCGGCGCCTCCGTGTGGGCGTCCGGCAACCAGGTGTGCAGCGGAAAGATCGGCACTTTGATCGCAAACGCGATCAGAAACGCCCAGAACAGCAGGCTCTCGGCGGTGTGCGTGAGCGGCAGCGAGCCGTCCGAAAGCTGCGCCAGAATCTGCGGATAGTCAAAGCTGCCGCTGCGCTCGTAGAGGAAGATAATTCCCACCAGCATGAGCGCCGAACCGGCCATGGTGTACAGAATGAATTTGACCGCCGCGTACACTTTGCGGCCGTGGCCCCAGATTCCGATCAGGAAATACATGGGGATCAGCATCACTTCCCAGAATGCGAAGAACAGGAAGAGATCGAGCGAGACAAAGACGCCGATCACGCCCGTTTCAAGGGCGAGGAGGAAAATGTGGAATTCCTTCACTCGCTCGCTGATTCCAGTCCAGGAGACCAGCACGCACAGCGGCGTCAGGAAGCCGGTCAACACGATCAGAATCAGGCTGAGCCCGTCGATTCCCATGTGGTAATGGATGGGCGGCGACGTGATCCAGGCATAGTTCTCTTCGAATTGGAAACCGCCGGCCGACCGGCTGAAGCCGAAAATCAGAATCAGCGTGACCACAAAGGTCAAGAGCGAGAACACCAGCGCCAACGTTCGGATCCGTCCGGCATTCTCGCGCGGCAGAAACACGAGGACGAGGGCGCCCAATGAAGGCAGGAAGGTGGCGATTGTCAGTATGTGGTCAGCTAACGGCATAAAAGAGCAAGAATTTGAATGCCAGACTCTCGAAGCTCATTTTCCGAGGCTCTCGCGCACCGCAGCGCGAGCGAATCTCAACCAGGCAGTCCTGGATAGCGACTTACCTCGGCCAGGCAACTCCGATAACCATGCGGCCGTCACGCCGCGGAAGAGGCCGCTTTCAGCGACTTCCTCATACTGTCCTGCCTTCAGGCGAAGAATCGACAGGCGCTCGTCGCGGAAGCGCCAGACTTCCGCCACGCCAAACTGGGCGAAGATCGGAAATTTCCCGATCGAAGGACTGGTGATGTCAATCTCAACCACCAGATCAGGTGGAGGGTCCACCGTCATGTCGAGGCCATCCCTGCCTTGCACCCGATCGAGGTTAGCAAAGTAGTAGCAGGAGTCCGGTTCGAAGCCACGCTCGAAATCCTTGCGATGGAAGGTGGTAGAGCCCAGGTCTTCAATTTCCAGGTCGAATTCGTCAGCCAAGACCCCTATCATATCGCTAAGTCTCCGGCTGTATCGTTCGCGTTCGGGGGAAAGCGTCATGATTTCCAACTCCCCATGATCGAACGTGAATCGGGGCGCACTCGAATTGATGTGGTCCAGGAGAATACGCTCGTAGGTCTCCCAGCTCACGTCGTGAAGCACTACGTGTTGTTCCGCCGGAATCAGTACCGTTGACACAGACCTTACCTCGGACAAGCAAGTCGAAAGGCAAAAATCGAAGAAGCTCTAGCGCAGCAGCAAGTAGCCCAACCAGCCGACTGCCCCAAGCAGAACCCACGCGGCATAACTGCGAATGTTGCCGGATTGAATCCGGCGAAGCACCTGGCCGACATCGGCCGTAGCCTCGGCGGAGCCGTTCACGGCGCCATCGATAACGCCCGTGTCGACGAACTGCCAGAGGAACTTTCTCGAGCCAACTACGACGGGCTGTACGATGAGCCAGTTATAAAACTCATCGACATAGTACTTGTTCACGAGCGTGCGATAAGCGCCGCTGAATGCGGTCGCCAGACCTTCGGGGATCTCAGGCGATCGAAGATAGAACCAGTACGCGACCAGGATACCGACGCCGGCAGCCGTCAGGGACCCGATCATGAGCACAAGCTCGCTCGCCGTATGCGCGGCAGCCACTCCGTTCGAAGCGAGGAGGTTCTGCGAGCTGCCAAAAACGGGCTCAAGGAAGTGGTCGAATCGCTCGCTGCCGCCCAGCACCTCCGGTATGCCCACGTAGCCCGCCACGATCGAGAACACCGCCAGAATCATCAGCGGCACGGTCATCTTCGAACTGCTCTCGTGGACATGATGCTCAAGATCGTGGGGTACTCGCGATTTGCCGCAGAACGTCATGAAGAGCCCGCGGAACATATAGAACGCAGTGAGGCCGGCGGTGATCGTCAACAGCCAGTATAGCCAGGGCGATCCCAGCGGACCGCTGTAAGTCGCGGCCAGAATGCCATCTTTGCTGAAAAACCCGGCGAATCCGGGAACGCCGCTGATGGCGAGTGTCGCGATCAGGAACGTCCAAAACGTCGTGGGCATTTTGTGCCGTAATCCGCCCATGATCCGCATGTCGAGCTCGCCGCTCATGGCGTGCATCACGCTTCCGGCGGCCAGAAACAGCAGCGCCTTGAAGCAGGCGTGCGTCATCAGGTGGAAGATGCCGCTCGAAAAGACGGCGACGCCGCAGCCTGTGAACATATAGCCGAGCTGGCTGATGGTGGAGTAGGCCAGCATGCGCTTCAGATCATTCTGGCAGAGCGCGATGGTCGCGGCGAAGAAAGCAGTGATGCATCCGACGGCGCTCACGGTCTTCAGCGCCTCGGGCGCATGAACGAAGAGAACATTCGAGCGCGCCACCATGTAAACGCCGGCGGTCACCATCGTCGCCGCGTGGATCAGAGCGCTGACCGGCGTGGGACCTTCCATGGCGTCGGGCAACCACACGTAGAGTGGAAGCTGCGCGCTTTTGCCCACGGCGCCGAGAAATAGCAAAAGGCACGCTGCTGTCAGCGTGTGCTGCTGATCCCCAAGACCAAGGGCCGCGACCTTCGGGAATAATTCCGGGAAGTTGACCGTCCCAAAAGTCCAGAACAGTAATGCCACACCAACCGTAAACCCGGCGTCTCCGATGCGGGTGACGATAAACGCCTTCTTGCCCGCGTCGGAAGCCGATTTCTTTGGAAAGTAGAACCCGATCAGCAGGTACGAGCACAGGCCCACGCCCTCCCAACCGACGAACATTACCGGGTAGCTGCCAGCCGTAATCAGCACGAGCATCATGAATAGAAAGAGGTTGAGGTAGCAGAAGAACCGGTAATAGCCGCCCTCATGCTCCATGTACCCGCGCGAGTACATGTGGATCAGGAAGCCGATTACGGTGACGACCAGCGTCATGATCAGCGTCAGGCGGTCGTAATAAAGCGCAAAATCGGTCCGGAAGCTGCCGGCCTGGATCCAGGTGAAGTAACCGTGAACGAAAGGAGGCGTGTCGGGACCGAGGTGGGACGTCAGAGCCGCAGCTATCGCGAAGATCGCCGCGATGCCTGCCGACCCGCAGCCGATCACGGAGACGAGGCCGTGCGAGAATCGGCGGCCGAAGATCCCATTCAAGGCCGCCCCGGCCAGCGGAGGCAAGAGCATGAGTAGCAGCAAGATTTCCATAGCTATTTGAGAGGTCGAAAGTCGAAGGTCGAACGTCAAAAACCTCAAGCGAAGACCACTCGCGCTCTATTTGGCCTTTCGAACTTCAACTGTCGACTCTTCGACTTCTTCTCACATCTTCATCGAATCCACATCATCGATGGCCAGCGAATTGCGATTACGATACAGAGCCACGATGATGGCCAGACCCACGGCTGCCTCGGCCGCGGCCACGACGATCACGAAAAACACGAAGAGCTGCCCATCCAGACTCGGCAAGCGCCGGGAAAAAGCGATGAAAGCAAGGTTTACGGCATTCAACATCAACTCGATGCACATGAACACCGTGATCACGTTGCGCCGGATGATGAACCCGGCCGCGCCCAACGTGAAGAGGATCACGCTCAAGAGCAGGATGTGCGAGAGAGGAATCATGTCTTTAAATCAGAAGTTGGAAGTCAGAAATCAGAATCACTATCCTTGTTCTGTATTCCGATTTCTGGCGTCTGCCTTACACCTGCTTCTTCGCCAGCACCACCGCTCCGAGGACCGCCACAAGAATCAGGATCGAAGTCACCTCGAAGGGCAGAATGTAACTCTGGAACAGCAGCCGTCCGATGGCCGCGGGACTTGCGTCCAGCGGCTGGGCGCTTGCGGCTCCGGTCAGACCGTATTGCTTCCACACGATAACGGCAAATTCCACGATAAACGCCAGCAGCAGTGGCGGGCCTAACCAACGCGCAAACCGGGCTCGATGCGCGCTCGGCCCCTCGTGGCCCGCATTGAGCAGCATGATTACCAGAACGAACAGCACCATGATCGCGCCGGCATAAACGATCACCTGCACCATCGCGATGAAGGGAGCTCCCAGGAGCAGATAGATCACCGCCAGCGCGGCGAGTACTACGATCAGCGACAGGGCGCTATAGACGGGCGTGCGCTGGAACACAACGCTGATCGCCGCCACGACCGCCACGATACCGAAAATGTAGAAGAGAATCTCCATCCGATTTCAGTAATTGCTGCACGACGCGAACTACTTTCCATTGCGCCGGATGTACTGCTCAACGGTCCGTGCCAGGGACTTAATGGCAGCGTCAGCCTCGGCCTTCACAACGTCGGCACGCTTCCGAGCCTCCTCAGCGCGCTCATACGCCTGCTCGGCCCTGAGGTGAGCAGCCCTGATCATCTTCTCGTGCCGCCGAATATCCGACCGCAACGACACACCGTATCCGGCAAGCTTGGCGACGAGATGGTTGTTTTGCGCGCTACAAGCCGCTCCATCCGATCCAGGTGCTTTTCGGCTTGAGCAAATCTCGCCTCGGACCTCGCAAATCTCGCCTCCGCCTTGCCGAAATTGGCTTCGAACTGGGCCTGCTGAGCAACGATAAACTCCATAGCTTTTTCAATGTTCATATCGATTGACGCCTTCTACGAGTGCACCCAGGCGACAATGAAACTTGTCGCCAGAATATTCAGCAGACCCAACGGCAGCAGGAACTTCCAGCCGAACGCCATCAGCTGATCGTAGCGGAAGCGCGGCAGCGTGCCACGGACCCAAATGTAAAAAAACAGGAAGCAAAAGAGCTTAAGACAGAACCAAAAAACCGGCAGGATCACCTGCAGCCAGTAGGGGCCAAACGATGGGCCCAACCAGCCGCCGAAAAACAGCAGCGTGGCGATGGCCGACACGGTGACCATGTTGGCGTATTCGGACATAAAAAAGATTGCAAACTTGAACGAGCTGTATTCGGTGTGAAAGCCCGCCACAAGTTCGGTTTCGCCTTCGGGAAGGTCGAAGGGAATTCGATTGGTCTCCGCGATGGCGGCCGTGAAATAGATCAGAAACCCGAGCGGTTGCAAGAAGAAATTCCAGCGCGGCAGGAGAGAAAACAATCCCGAGTGCGCCCACAGACCGGCCTGCTGATCGACGATTCCGCGCAGGCTGAGCGTGCCCGCGATCATCAAAACGCCGATTACTCCGAGACTCAGCGAAATCTCGTAGCTGATCATCTGCGCTGACGAACGCAGCCCGCCGAGCAGCGGATATTTGCTGTTCGACGACCACCCGGCCAGCGCGACGCTGTAGACGCCCAGCGACGTGACGGCAAAGACGAACAGGAGACCCACGTTCAGATCCGTGATCTGCAATTGAATCACGTGTCCCGCCAGTGTAAAGCTTGTGCCGAAAGGAATCACGGCGATGGAGAGAAAGGCCATCAGAAAGGCAAGGAATGGCGCCAGCCAATAGACCACGCTGTCCACTTCGAGTGGGGCAATATCTTCCTTGAACATGAATTTCAGGCCGTCGGCGAGGGGCTGCAACAAGCCGTGCGGACCGACCAGGTACGGTCCCCAACGCGACTGGATGTGCGCGATGACTTTGCGCTCCAGCCAAGTCAGATACGCAATCGCCGTCAAAAGGACGAACATGACGATGGCGATCTTGATCACCGTCTCGATCAGGAAGAATTCGGTGTCAGAAAATGTGGTCATGAGGTCGTTTGGCTTCGTTCACCGAGTTGAGCGCCCAACTGAAACGGCTCACTGTGCCGGACGTGAAAAGGCTGTCCCGCGACGAGAAAATCAAGTCCTCGCGCTCCAGGGCGGGCGGCGCGCCTTCGGGCCGGGTAGGTACGGCGCGGCCGACCAGCAGACTCGGCAGCGGGACATTGTAACCGGGAACGTGGGTGATGATCTCGCGCAGAACGTCCTCCGAGGTGCGATATGCCCACGGCTGCCCCAACTCACGTCCGAGCGTCAGGATAATCTCCATATCGCTCCGCGTCCCGGCCTTCCGCATCGTTTTCTTAATGGCTTGTACCTGGCCGCAAGTGTTGGTCACCGTACCCGACTTCTCCGCGAAGCTCGCGGCCGGCAGCACGACGTCGGCAAATTCCGTCGTTTCGGTGGCAAACAACTCCACCACCACTAGAAGGTCGAGACGGGCCAAGTGTTCCCTCAGCAACTCATACGTCTTCACGGGATTGGCTCCGAAGACGAGCAGAGCGTGGATGGCGCCCCCTTCGATGCCTTCCAGAATCTGGCGCGCGTTTTTGCCCGGTTCATCAGCGACCGGCGCGCCCCAAAGGGTGGCATATCGGGAACGAGCCTCTGCCGAGGACACAGCCCGGTAACCGGGCAATGTACCGGGCAACAGACCCATGTCCGCCGCTCCTCGCGAGTTCGTGTAATCGCCAAGCGCGATGAAGCGCGTGTTCCCAGGCAGGCCCAGCCCCCACCGAACGAGATCGCGCACCGAGTCGCCGCGGATCTCGTCGCCGAAGATAACGATGGTATCCGACTCGCTGCCGAGCTTTGCGCCCAGGGAAGAGACCGATTCGGGACCGACGCCCTCGGCCAACTCATGCACTACCGTGCCTTCGTCGCCCGAATTGACCTTCACAAACTGCGCCGCTTGGCGGAGCGCCAACTTGATATCGGCGCTGTTCACGACGTACAGCCGGGACTTGTGATTCCGAACCGCCTGCCGGATCTGAAACGCGAGCAGCGGATGCTGGTGAGTGGGGTCGTTGCCGATCAGCAGGATGCTGCGCGCTTCAGCCACATCCTGCATGGTTGCGTAGCGGTCCGCAGCCTTAGCTTCGGTCAGCGCCGCCACCAGCGACGAGAAATCGCCCGTGCGGTGATGATCGATATTATTCGTCTTCAGAACCGTGCGTGCGAGACGCTGAAGCAGGTAATTTTCCTCGTTCGTCGTGCGGTTGGAACCGATGACGCCAACACCCCCGGGCCCATGAGTCTGAAGCACAGCTTTGAGCCGGCTGACCGTAACATCAATTGCTTCTTCCCACGACGCCGGGGCTTGCGAGCCGTTATGGCGAACGAGCGGTGTGGTCAGCCGCTTATCGCTGTTGACGAAATCCCATCCGAAGCGTCCTTTGGCACAGAGGAATTCGCCGTTGAATCCCGAGTGGTCGCGATTGTTGGCACGGATGATCGCGTTATTGCGCACGGAAAGCGTCGTCTTGCAGCCGTCGCCGCAATGATTGCAGATCGTCCCCGTGTAGTTCATCTCCCAAGGACGCGTCTTGTAGCGATAAGTGCCGCTGGTGAGCGCGCCCACCGGGCAGATATCGATGCACATCCCGCACTCTTCGCATTCCAGTTCCTCGCCGCGATTGGGAATGATCTCGCTGTGGGAACCTCGGAAGCCGATGCCGTACGCATTCACGTCCATGCCTTCGTCGCAGACGCGGATGCAGCGGTAGCAGAGGATGCAGCGCGGCCGGTCGTAGAAAA
>JASHQD010000075.1 GCA_030037755.1 Terriglobia bacterium | reverse complement strand
CCCCGCATCTCGATTATATCCGCTCTCAGGAATTCTGCAAATCCTAAATTCGAGCGGGCGAAGAGCGGGCGTCAGGTATACTTTCCTTGGGAGCTGTGGATTTAGATTCCAGGCCGGTGCAACTTAGACGATGGGCGCACTCGAAGATCGTCCGCCACTGAACGCCACGCCGGCTCCTCCCTGCCCGCCCGTTTCCGCCCCTGTATCATCCCCCGCTGCGCAGCCGAGAAACCGTTACACGCTGATTTTCCTGATCGTGGCGAGCGTGGTCACGCTCTGGTTGTGCTATTTGATGGCCAAGCCTTTTCTTACGGCGATTTTCTTCGCAGTCGTGATGGCGATTGTCTTCTATCCAGTTCATGCGCGCATCTGGAGCCGCATTCGAGGTCCAAACCTGGCGGCTCTGGTGTCAACGTTGCTCGTACTGGCGATGGTGGTTGGACCGGTAATCGGTTTCGGTACGGTTATCAAAGGAGAAATCGCGCAAGTGTACGCATACCTGAGCGAGCGTAGCGCGGAAGGCGGAGGATTCGGTCCCTGGATCAACGAGGAACTCCAGAAGCCGCTCGACAGCCTCGCGCATCACATCGATCTTCCCGGACTCGATATCCGGAGTGAGCTGCGGAACCGCCTGGGGCAGCTCAGCGCCTGGATCGTGCGTGCGGCCCCGGACATCGCGAAAAATCTGGGCTCCATCCTTGTGGACGCGGCGATTAGTTTTTTCACGCTGTTCTTTCTGTTCCGCGAAGGACGCAGGGTTCGGTTGACGATCGCCACGCTGCTGCCGCTCGATGAAGAGCGCGTGGAACGGCTGTTCAGCAGCATCAACGACACGATCTTTGCCAACGTCTACGGAGTGATCGCCGTGGCGGCGGTTCAAGGTGTGCTGACCGGCGCGGCTTTTGCGATACTTGGTCTCGGCTCGCCAGTCCTATGGGGCATCGTGACGGCCGGCTGCTCATTGCTGCCGATCGTCGGCACCGCGCTCGTCTGGGTGCCCGCGGCGGTCGTACTGGGCGCAAGCGGCCACTGGGCCAAGGGCGTGATCATGCTGATTTGGGGATCGTCGGTGGCCGCCACCGCCGATCACATTCTGCGACCCTACATCGTCGGCGGGCGCGTAAAGATGAACGCGCTCTTCGTATTCTTCTCGCTTCTCGGCGGTATCCATGCCTTCGGCATCCTCGGTATTTTCGTGGGCCCGCTGGTCCTGTCGATTACCGTCGCGGTTCTTGACATGCTGCGCCAGGAAACTCGCGAACTGCAGGCGCGGCCATCGCGGTGAACCCCGTTGACGCCGCCCAGCCCGCGGGCTGACGCAGACGCTCCGGGCTCCGGACATCGATATGACCAAGTGGCTCGTTCGTTGGATTCTGAGCGCCGTCGCACTGCTGATCGTGGCCCACGTCGTGCCCGGATTTCACGTGCGTGGCATCGGCGCGGCGCTGATTGCCGCGCTGGTGGTCGGCTTTGTCAACGCGACTCTGGGCCTGCTGCTGAAGATCATCACCTTTCCGCTGACGATCCTCACTTTCGGAATCTTCCTGCTGGTCGTGAACGCCCTGATGCTGGAAGTCTCGGCGTGGTTTGTTCCCGGATTCGCTGTGCACGGCTTCGCTGCTGCGTTCTGGGGCGCGCTCGCGCTCGCCGTGATTCACCTGATCATGCGCCAGGCGACGAAAGACTGACCGCAATCCGTATGAGCGCTGTTCTTCAGGTGCCGTTTTCGTCTCCCTCCTTGACCATGCTGGGCAGCAACTCGAGGCCGTAGGCGTTCTGCACGTACTGGTTCAGCATCCGGTGCGTGTTGAAGAACGATCCGTTGAAGGCGATGGTGCCGCGCATGACCTCGGCGAATCCGGCGGGCTTGGCGTAGAACAGCGGCGCGATCACCGTGCCCAGCTTGTTGTACAACGAGGCTAGTTCGCTTGACGGATTGTCGCCGCGGCTGTCCTCGCCGATGCTCCAGCCCGTGATCCCCTCGCCGTGCCCCTCGATCCACCAGCCGTCGAGCACGCTGAAACTCGGCACCCCGTTGAGCGCGGCCTTCATGCCGCTGGTGCCCGACGCTTCATGGGGCTGCAGCGGCGTATTGACCCAGATATCCACACCGCTTGTCAGGAGCTGGCCCCAGCGCATGTCGTAATTGGGAATGTAGAGCACGTGGACGTCGTCCTCGAACTCCGAGGCGCGCTCGATCACGCGGCGGATAATCGCTTTGCCCTCTTCGTCGGCCGGGTGCGCTTTGCCGGCGTAGATGATCTGCAGCGGGCCCGCGCGCTTGGCCACCTTCTTCAGGCGTTCGGGATCGGAGAGCATCAGCTCGGCGCGTTTGTAGGCTACAGCCCTGCGTGCGAAGCCGAGCGTCAATCTGGACTCGTCGAGCGCCACGCCGGTTTCGGCCCGGATGGCGGCGAACAGGGTCCGCTTGGCGGCGTTGTGAGCCTTGAGGATCTCGTGGAGCGGCACACCGAGCACGCAGCGCAGGTAGAGGTTGTCGCGGCGCCACTCCGGGATGTAACGGTCGTACAGATCCTGAAAGGGCGGGGAAGTCCAGGTGCGGGCATGGACGCCGTTGGTGATCGAACGGATGGCGAAGCGCGGAAACATGGCGCGCGACACCTCACCGTGCCGCATGGCCACGCCGTTCACGTAGTGGGAGCAGGCCAGCGCCAATTCCGTCATGTTCAGGCGGCCCTGCGGCATCAACCCGCGCATCTCGAGACCGCTGGTGCGCTTCTCGCCGAGCACGCGGCTGACCAGGTCGCGATCGAACGCGTCATGACCCGCCGGGATGGGTGTGTGTGTGGTGAACACGCAGCGGTGGCGCAGGCGCTGCAGTTCGTCGAGAAAATCGGAGGAGTCCGGCAGCCGTTCGCGCATCTGCTCCTCGAACAAGGCCATGGTGAGCAGCGCCGAGTGCCCTTCGTTCATGTGAAACTTTCCAATGTTCGTGTGCCCGAGCGCCCGCAGCAGCCGGGTGCCGCCCATTCCGAGCACCACTTCCTGAGCCAGGCGGTAGCGCCGGTCGCCTCCGTAAATGCGCTCCGTCAGCGTACGATCCTGGTCGTCGTTTTCGGGCAACGCGGTATCGAGAAGGTACACCGGCACCTTGTGCCCGCCGATCCCCTCGACTTCATAGCACCAGGCCCGGATCAGAACGCGGCGGCCCTCGATCGTCACCGTCGTGCGCGCGTCCACGGGCTTCAAAACGCTTTCGGGCGACCAGGCGGATGGCGTCTCCACCTGGCGCCCTTCTTCGTCGATCTTCTGCTCGAAATACCCGCCGCGATAGACGAGCGTCACGGCGACCATCGGCAATCCGAGGTCGGCGGCCGACCGCAGCATGTCGCCCGCCAGGATGCCAAGGCCGCCCGCATAGGTCGGGATCGAAGGCTCCAGAGCAATCTCCATTGAGAAATAAGCGATGCGAGGCAGCCCGGCCAGTCCGGCAGATTCCTGCTCCGGTGGTTGCCGCCGGGGCGCGACGAAGCCCGCCATTTCGCCCCTTAACGTGCCCCCCACTTCGCCGCTGATTGGAATGCTTGAGCTCACGCCGTTTCCCTCACGATCTGTTGAAACGCCTGCAGGATATCCTCTTCCTCGCCGCCGTCGAGCACCGTGCGCAAATCGAGCAGCACCCGATCGCGTTCTACCCGCGCGATCACCGCCGGACGATTCCGGCGCAGGCGCCCGGCCATTTGACGTGCCGAGAGCCGCGCGTGGTGCACCAGGATGAGAGTCGTCGCCAGCGACTGGCCGGGCGTTGAGCCGCCCCCGGCCACAGATTCACCCGCTTCGAGTTCCGCCGTCAATCCCGGCAAACCCGCCAGCCGCTCTTTGAAGCGTGCGGCGCGCGCGGCAATCGAATCTGCCGACGCGCGGATCATCGCCAGCGCCGGAATACTGTCGAGCTGGCCCCGGCGATAGAGGCGCGCGGTCGCTTCCAGCGCCGCGATGGTCATTTTGTCCACCCTCAGGGCGCGAAACAGCGGATTTTTTCTGATTCGCTGCAGCGGCTCGCGCGTCCCGGCGATGATTCCGGCTTGCGGTCCGCCGAGCAGCTTGTCGCCGCTGAAGGTCGCCACTTGCACGCCCGCGTCGAGACTGCGGCCCGCGGGCGGTTCATCGCGCAGCCCTTGTGCGTCGAGATCCACCAGGCATCCGCTACCGAGATCTTCCATGACGGCTATATTATGGCGTTTCCCGAGCTCCACGAATTCCGCAAGCGACGGCCGCTCGGTAAATCCGACCACGCGAAAATTGCTCGGATGCACGCGCAGTAGCAGGCGCGTACGATCGTTGATGGCCGCGGCGTAATCCGCGATGCGCGTTCGATTCGTCGTGCCCACCTCACGCAGCACGGCGCCGCTTTTGGCGCAGATGTCCGGGATGCGGAACGATCCGCCGATCTCAATCAACTCGCCGCGCGAGACAATCACTTCGCCGCCCTCGGCCAGTGTATTGAGGCTCAGGAAAACCGCGGCAGCGTTGTTGTTGACCACCAGCGCTGCCTCAGCTCCCACCAGCCTCGCCAGCAGCCGGTTGGTATGATCGTCGCGTTTGCCGCGCTCGCCCTCGGCGAGATCGTATTCCAGGTTTGAGTAGCGTCCCGCGACCTCGGCCACGCGATCCACGGCTTCGCGCGCGAGCGGCGCCCGACCGAGATTCGTGTGCAGAATAACGCCCGTGGCGTTGATCACGGGCACCAGCGAGGGCGCAAGCTCGGCTTCAACGCGCCGCTCGATGTCGCGTTCGATGGCCTCGTCAGTCAATTCAGCGTCAGCGCCGCGGGCCAGACGCTCGCGAATCGCCTGAAGCGCGTCGCGAGCCGATTGCAGCACCAGGTCGCGTCCGGCCGATTCTTGAAGGGCGCGAATCGCCGGCCGGTTGAGCAACTCGTCTACCGAGCTGATCTGGCGAAACGCTCGTTCGGATTCGACCTGGGTTTGCGATGCCATCTCTACGATTCCACAGAGCCGGATTTTTCAGTATACAAGACCATGCGGAGTTTCTCAGTTCGAGGTTCTTCGGTTCGAAGTTCGGAGTTCGGAGTTGAACAGTTCGAAGTTCGGAGTTGAGGGTTCCGAAAGTCGAAACTCGAAAAGCGAAACTCGAAACCCAACTTTGCGGATTTCGAGTTTCGAATTTCGGGTTTCGAGCTTCGAGTTTCCCCTTTTCGACCTTTGACCACCATTCAACTTTTGCTCACTTTAAGCATGTTTAGAGCAGAAAAACGCATCTTTCCGAAATTTGATGTAGCCCCCTTTTTGCTGATTCCAAAGGACATTCCAGCTTTGGGTCTAGCCCCCCGTTTTGGCTTATCTCCCTGATTCCATGCGACATTCCGGCTTTGGGTTGTGGATGTTTTTTTCGCGTGCTTTTTCCCGAGTTTTTGGGCTATCTCTCTGATTCCATGACACATTCGAGCTTGCGGCCGTGGACGTTCTTTCGCATGTTTTTCCCACGTCT
>JASHQD010000074.1 GCA_030037755.1 Terriglobia bacterium | reverse complement strand
CTTGCAAGAGCGAGGCCTGACAATGCGAACACCACGGCGAGGCGCGCCCATAGCTCTATTGCTGCTGCTGGCGAGTGCGGCCATATGCGGAGACAGGCCCGCTGAACCGTATCGGTTCTTCCGGCAGTATGTCGGTCTCACCGACGACCAAATAGAGGCGATCAAAGGCGGACAGGCTTTCGCTAAAATCATAGACTCAGGTGCCTCCAACGAGGTGTTCGTTTTCGGCGCCGTGTACGTGCAGGCAACTCCGGAGAGCTATCTTCGCTTTGCAGGTGATATATCCCATCTGGGAAGGCTTCCCGGTTACCTTGCAATCAGGAAGTTCAGTGACCCACCGCGGCTTTCCGACCTGGACGGGTTCACTCTCGAGCCGGACGACGTCAAGGCATTGGAGAATTGCCGGCCGGGGAAGTGCGAGGTCCAGCTGCCGGCAGATTCCATGGAAGAGTTCCAGCGATCATTGAATTGGTCGGCACCGGACGCGACGGAGCAAGCGAACCGCCTTGCTCAGAAGATGGCGTTTCAGGCCGTTCTCGGTTACATGCGGGGAGGGAACGCGGCGCTCGGAGTCTATCGGGACAAGAATCATCCTACCGAGGTCGGCGACACCTTCAAGTCACTCCTCAGCCAATCCCACGCGCTTCCAGCGTATCTGCCGGAATTCGACCGTTATCTGCTCGACTACCCAAACGTACAGCTGCAGAACGTCCAAACGCAGTTTTACTGGGAAAAGGTGAATTTCGGCCTTAAGCCGACGCTGCGGATTGTGCAGGCGGTTATCTATCGTGGCTCTCAGCCGACGGAGCCCGTGTACGCCGTGGCCGTCAAGCAGCTCTACTCGAGCCACTATTTTGAGACGGCACTGGACCTCACGGTCTGTGCAACGGACCAGGAACGTCCCAGTCAGCGCGGATTCTATCTGATTACGCTGAAAGGCTCCGAGCAGGCCGGACTCACCGGACTCAAGGGAAGTATCGTGCGGAAAGTGGCCGTCGACAGGACCCGTTCGTCACTCGAGCGGGCTCTCGCGACGGTCAAACAAAACCTGGAAGCCTCAGCGGAATAACCTGCAGTGCGCTTATGATCAACGACAGGACGTTCCCCGATCGCCGTACCGTAAATGTGGTGCTGACGCTTCTGCTTTTCGCAGCGGTTCTCGCGATCGCCTATGCTGCTCGGCGTGTGCTTGTGCTTTTCTTCTTCGCGATCCTCTTCGCATACTTGCTCGAGCCAGTGGTCAGGTTCCAGCAGCGCCATTCTCTTCTGTTCAAGAAGTGGCGGACGGTCGCGGTGGTGGAGGCCTATTTAGCGTTCCTGATCCTGACGGTAGTGCTCGCCCACGACGTCGTACCGGGCCTTATACGGCGAACCAGCCAGGCGTTCAACGAAGTGCCCGTTCTGTTGGACGGTCTTTCCACCGGTGAAACTGCCACCGACCTTGCGGAAAAGTATGGCTGGAGCGATGCGAAGAAAGCCCGTGTCAAAACATTTCTGGCGAGGCATCAAGAAACGATAAAGGGCATGGCTCGCGCCGGCGACGAATTCACTTCGAGAGCCGTGCAGATGATCTCCTGGCTGGTGGTGATTCCCATACTTTCGGTCTTCTTTCTGCTCGACGGGTCTCGCATTGGAAGCGCTCTGATCCGAATCGCTTCTATGGGAGGCAAGTATCCCGACGTTCAGCAAATCGCCGAGGAAATGAACGTCATCGTCAAGAAGTACGTCAGAGCAAAGACAACTCTGTGTGGACTGTCGTTTGTTTTTTATTCGACCGCGATGCTCGTGCTGAGATTCCCGCACGCGATTGCGATCGGCATTGCCGGAGGCGTGCTCGAGTTCGTCCCGGTAGCGGGTTGGATGATTTCTGCGGCCGCTATCCTCAGCGTAGGCGCCATCGCGCACGCTCACTGGATTTGGATGGCAGTGCTTCTCGGAATCTGGAGGCTGATCCAGGACTACGTGACCACCCCGCGCGTGATGGGACACGAATTGGAAATTCATCCTCTGATGATCATTTTCGCTTTGATGGTTGGCTGGGAGATTGGCGGACTGGTCGGCATCTATCTTCTGGTGCCGGCGATTTCGGCCACGCGCGTCATCTGGCGCCGGTACGTTCTTCCCAGTCCTCAACCTCAAAGCGCGCCGACTCTGGTTTCCGCTGCCACGCCAAATGTCCCATTCGAGGCGGCCTCCCACAACCCTAACGCGCGTACACTTGCGTCCGCCAGCGTGGCGACCGCCCTCGCAGATGCCACGGGCCGCCGGGTCGGGCACGGCGACGCGCCTCTTGACTAACGCGGGGCCATTCGTTGTGCGTGCAGTGCCTGCCGGCCCAAAGGGCGCGCTACATGTGCACTTGGCGCTAAGGTCCAGTGCCAACTGGCTGACAGTTGCCAGCACGCTGGCAGACGCGAGTTCGAGAAGGCGAATCCCGTAGGGGCGCCCCGTGACTTATCCGGCTTCTCGGTCAAGCATTTGGAGCACGAACTCACGGGGCGTGGCCGTGGAAGTTGACTTGCCCTGAGCTTTGCCGAACGACGGGGAGCGGTGGCTCCGGTCAAGCTAGACGATACAAAAGCCGGAAGCAGATCAGGACTTGCCACGGGTGGGCGAGAGGAACCGGGAATGCGATTCCTGAAGTTCGATAACTCGAAGGCAGGGTGGGCGCTGCAGATTCTCGTCGTTCTAGCATCGCCGCTATCGGGAGCTTCCGCAGGACCCCCGGGTGACCCTTCGACTTCTACCAGCATCTTCAGGCCCGCATCGACGCCGGCCGATTCGATCCTGGGACTGTCGTTGTTTGTGTTTGCGATCACGGGCACCATATTCCTTATTGTCGCCGGCCTGCTGATCTATTCAGCCGTGAAGTTCAGGCGTCGGCGGAATGACGACGGCCGCGAACCGGCGCAGATTTATGGCAGCAATCAGCTGGAGCTGGCCTGGACCGTGATTCCGGTCTTGATCGTGGTGGTCCTGTTCCTGACCGCGGCCCGCGTCATCCACGCCATTCAAGACGCGCGCAAGCCGGCGAATGCCACCGAGGTGACTGTTGTTGGGCACCAATTCTGGTGGGAGTACCGCTACTCGCAATTCGACTTCGTGACCGCCAACGAGTTGCATGTACCTGTCAGCGATCCGAAAGATCCGTCGCCGACTTTTCTGACTCTGCTCTCTGCGGATACTGACCACAGCTTCTGGGTGCCACGGCTGGCCGGCAAAACGGACCTGATTCCGAATCATCCGAATACCACGTGGATCGACCCTCACGAGGCGGGACTTTACCTGGGACAGTGCGCGCAGTATTGCGGCACGCAACATGCCAAGATGCTGCTGCGAGTGTACGTTCAGACGCGCGCAGATTTCGATAGCTGGGTCAAGGCACAGCAACAGTCGTCACCCGTGAACGCGCAGATGGATCAGGAAGCCGCCGAAGGAAAACGGATTTTCGAAGGTACGGCTTGCATCAACTGCCACGCAGTGCGCGGCACGGTGGCGAATGGCCGATTTGGACCCGATCTCACGCACTTGATGAGCCGTGACACGATTGCCGCCGGCGCAGTCCCTAACACACCTGCGAACCTGCGATTGTGGATCCAGACTCCGGACGCCATCAAGCCTGGATCGCTCATGCCGGCGATGAACCTGAGTGATGAGGACTTTGACCGGCTTGCTGCTTACTTGCTAACGCTTCACTGACGGTGCCAGACGTAAGGGCAGCCTTGTGGCGTGCCTAAAGGTGATTCGCATCCCCCCGCGCGAACACCGGAGTTACAACGGCCGCCCTTACGTCTGGTCTCCGGAGGAAAACGATGGCTTCCGACGCCGTAACCATCCCGACTTCGATCACCGCGCCACAGGAAGCAGGTGCAGGCGGGACCTGGCTCGAGACGCTGCACGGCTGGGTAACCACGGTCGACCACAAGAGACTGGGCCTGATGTACATCGGCCTGGCGCTGGCGTTTCTTGTGATCGGAGGAATCGAAGCCACCATCATGCGGATCCAGTTGGCGGTGCCCAACGGGCACTTTGTGTCGCCGCAGGTCTTCAACCGCGTCTTTACGATGCACGGCACCACGATGATTTTCTTCATGGCCATGCCCATCGTCTTCGGGTTTGCCAATTACCTGGTGCCCCTGATGATCGGCGCGCGCGACATGGCCTTCCCGCGGCTCAACGCCTGGAGCTTCTGGATGACCGCTTTCGGGGGCCTGCTCCTCTACTTCAGCTTCATCGGAGGCGATGGATTGTACGGCGCCGGCAGCGCTCCGGACGTGGGCTGGTGGGCCTATGCGCCACTGACTTCTCCCGCGTTCTCGAAAGGGCACAGCACCGACTACTGGACTATTGCGCTTCTGCTTTCGGGTTTCGGCAGCATTGGGACCGCGATCAACATCCTGGCGACCGTCCTTTGCATGCGCTGTCGGGGGATGACCTTGGGCAAAATGCCGCTGCTGGCCTGGCTGAACCTGGTGATGTCGGGCATGGTGCTGCTCGCCATCAGTCCGCTTACGGCGGCGCAAATGATGCTGATGATTGAGCGCTACTTGGGCGGCCATTTCTTCGATACCCAGGCGGGCGGCTCCGCCACGATCTGGATGCACTTCTTCTGGATCTTCGGGCATCCCGAAGTTTACGTGCTCGTTATTCCTGCCTTCGCCTTTGTCTCTGAGATTGTTCCCGTTTTTTCACGCAAAGCCATCTTCGGGTATCCCGTGATGGTCGCGGCGACAGTCGGCATCGGGTTTATCAGCATGAGCGTCTGGGCTCACCACATGTTTACGATCGGCATGGCCTCGTACAGTAATGCGTTTTTTGTGATTACCACGATGGCGGTCGGGGTCCCGACCGGGATCAAGATCTTCAACTGGTTAGGTACCATGTGGGGCGGGAAGATCCGCTATGCCTTGCCCATGATGTTCTGTCTGGGGTTCCTGTTCCAGTTCCTCATCGCTGGCCTGACCGGAATCATACAGGCTGCAGCACCCGTTGACTGGCAGCTTCATAACTCGTACTTCGTCGTGGCTCATT
>JASHQD010000073.1 GCA_030037755.1 Terriglobia bacterium | reverse complement strand
TTGATGGGTTGGTTGAGGGCCACGCCTTCGGAGGCGGCGAGCTTGCGCGCTTCGTCGAGCAAGGCGGGCTGCAGTCGCAGTGCAAAGTTGCTTCGTTTCAGATTCATCCTCACACGAGGGCTACGGGGCGTCCTTCTACCACCTCCCGAACGAGGCACAATCCGTAAAAGAAGCGACATTTGCGCCGAAATGGCTGTGAGCCCGGAGGCGATTCCCGATCGTGTTGACGAGGTAATCGATACAGCACTTGATCTGTGCCACCCCGCGTTCCGTGAATTTCCAGCCCAGGACGTCAGGCCTCGAGCGCCCGGCGGGCTGTGTGGCAGCCGGGCGTCTCCTGGTGTCCATCACGATTGGCTTCTCGCTTGCTCTACCCATTCCCGAAGATTAGTTTCCTCAAATGGTGCTGGTCACAACGGTACGCATGATTTGTAAAGGAAAGGATTTAGTGGCGCGTAAGCTCATGCCTGGGACCCGTCCTGCCGATAGAACATAGGTGGACCGACTGCGCGCCGGCTCAAGGGCGGCCAGGAACACCGCACCGGAAGGAGACAGAAAATGAAAGCACGTATTGCTATCGTAATGACCCTCGTGGCATTGGTATTTTGCTGGGTTCCTGCGCAGGCGTCCACGGTCGCGACGGGGACCAACACCGTCGCGCCCACAATGAAGGTTTCCGTAACGGTCCAGACGGTTGTCGAGTTGACTCTCTCCACCGGCACGTCCGGCTGCACCATCAGCGCCGGCTCCGGTAGTGACTACCAGATGTCGTTCGGAAACGTCAACGGCCTCGGAGTTGGCACTCCCAGTTGTGGCGAACTCTTCGCAACCACGGCCTCGAATGCGACTTACGCCACCACATACAATCTGGTGGCCAGTTTCTCCGGCTTCGGGACTCTCACCGGGCCCTCGGTTGTCGTCACCACAAGCGGCTTCACTCACTCTTCCGCTCTAACGCTGAGCGAGGGACCGTACAGCGCCGGCACGTATGGGCCGTTCACGACCATACCCGCCAGCGGCAGCGCTGTGACCATTTCTACCGCCACCAGCGGCGCCACCGTCAACCGCGCCTTGGCGGTGACGGTCTCAAACGCAAACGGAGCCAGCGGCTTCTCGGGTGCAGATTCGGCTACCGTCACCTTTACGCTGACCGTGTCGTAGCGCGGG
This sequence comes from Terriglobia bacterium, assembly GCA_030037755.1. Taxonomy (GTDB): domain Bacteria; phylum Acidobacteriota; class Terriglobia; order UBA7540; family UBA7540; genus Gp13-AA77. The sequence continues at coordinate 8,643 of JASHQD010000073.1, read as the reverse complement.
CCGGCACAAGATGCGGCTCAGGGCAGGAAGCAACGCTCCCGGACGCCGGCGATCGGGATTGGGCTTGAGTTTCTCTAACCTGTCGTCGAGGGTGTCCCCGGCGCCGCAGCAAACCCGGCCACGCCTGGCATTCCCAAAGCGAGTCTGGGTTCCCATAACGAAACTGGAGCATTGAGCTGCGTGGGAATCCAACCGGAAGCTGGGCTGACCGTAGCCATTGAACTCGAAGTGAGGTTCGCAGAGATGGACCACGTTATCGGCAGGTTGAGGACTGTTGTGGTCAGGGCGGCGCTCATGCTCCCGTATTCCGGCACCGACAGAGGGTCCTGAATTGCTCTTCTGCAGACGTTGCATCACGAAGACGCTGTTCATCAGTGCCAAGTCGCCCGCCCGTCTTGCCACTCATTGGATCCGCTTCTCAGTTTCCGCGGCAAGGGCGGCATCATCCCACCCTCCCCGGTCGACCTTCCTGTTGGCAACTTTGCTCCTGGTGGCAGTGCCGGGCCGCCCTACGGTGACTCTTAAAGTTTCCACTGCCTCGGGCGGGGTCACGATCTCCGGCTCAAGTCCTTCCTTCAGCTCTGGGTACGGAAACGTGAATGGACTCGGAGTGGGCACGCCGACTGCGGGGCTTTCGGTTCTCACGAGCGGCGTCACCGGCGGCGTCTTATATACGACGCCGTACAACATCGTGCTCAGCGGTCTGAGCGGCGACAAAGCCAAGGTGACGGTCTATGTGAGCGCCCAGTTCACGCATTCGACAACATTTTACTTGATGAGCTGTTACCCGAGCAGCGGGTGCACTGCCGCCGGGAGCTACACCAGCATCGTGACGACCCCTGCTACTCCCACCACCATAATCGCTTCACCCGGTGTTGCAAACGGCACCTACGTCGCTTCTCTTGCCTTATTCGTCAGCAATGCCGATGGGAGCGGAGTCTATACGGGCACGGATACCGCCACCCTGACTTTCGTGGCCACTAACATCAGCACCTCGAAGACTTCTACGGTCACCCTTGCCCTGAACACTCCCAGCGAAAACGTCCAGACAGCTCTGCAACTGCTGCTGTCGACGTACACGGGTGGCTTGACGATCACCGCCGGTTCCGGCAATCCCGACTTCTCCACGAGCTTTGGCAACGTCAACGGGCTGGGCGTGGGACCCGGCACAGGGCTCACCGTCGTCTCGGCGAGCGGCGGCAACATCTACAGCACTCCTTACTACATTGAGCCTTCGTTTTCGAGCTTCACCTCCACCACCTGCAGCGTTTCGACGTATGTGAGCAGCAATTTTCAATATTACGGGGTGCTGGCGCTCGAGGACTCGAGTTCCGGGACATCGGGCTTCTCCAAGATCTCGACTGCGTCAGGTTCGCCAACTTCCATTACCACCACCTGCTCCTCGGGAACGAATATTACACGGTACCTGGGCCTTTTTGTTTCCTCAACGAACGCGTCAGGGGCGGGGTACGGCGCGGGCAGTGACAACGCCACCCTGACCTATACGATGACGGTGCCTTAGGAGGACCATGAGAACTGATTGCCGATTGTCGATTGCCGATTGCCGAATGATCCCAAAGATGTTGCGCGCTGGCCCAGGCGCCAGCCATCGGCCGGCCTTGCATCGCCCATGGCTGTCCACGCTTCTTGCCGCGGGACTGGTTCTGCTGTGCGCGGTGGGGAGAGCCTCGGTCGCGCGGGCCCAGGTAAAGTACGGCCTCACGCCGGCCATGGTGGTGCAGAGCTTCAAGCCCGGACAGCCGTTCATCGTGAATCTGACGGTTTCGAACGGCAGCGCCCGGCCGGCATTAATGCGGGGCATCGCCATGGACTTCTGGTACAACGAAAAGAACGAAAAGGTTTTCGCCGCTCCGGGCACTCTGCCCCACTCCGCCGCCAATTGGGTGGAGTTTGTGCCCCCGGTTGTGACCGTGCCGCCCCAGGGGTTCAGCCCCATCAAGATGATCGTGACGCCGCCCTCCGACGCTTCCGGCAGCTATTACTGCGTGGCTTTTCTTGAATCGAAGCCGGAGCTGGCGCGCGCCACGACGGGGGAGACTCAGGCGGTCTACACCAATGTTCGCCTGGGCGCGCTGGTCATGCTGGCGGCCGAAGGCAGCGAGAAATATCAGGTCAATGTCACGGATGCCAGGTTTTCGCCCCCCGCGCCGAGCCACGACCTCACCCTCGACTTCGAGGTCGACAACGAGAGCAATACCCACATCTTCCCGGCGACCGCGGTCGCAGTGCTCAACCCGAAGAACGAAATCGTGGCCAAAACGGAAGGCGAGATCAAACGTTTTCTGCCCGGACAGAAGAACCGCTTATCGCTGAGCTGGAGCGGGACGCTGCCTCCCGGGGACTACACGGCGCTGCTCACCATGATCTACGGCGACGACAGGATCTACAACCAGTCTTTCCCATTCGCGATTACGGGGAACTAGTGTCGGGCTATCGCGCGAGAGCATCCGGTGTACCACCCAGCACAGTTCGGCATTTCGGGAGCGCGGGTACGACGCTCGTGCTTCTTTAAACCCGCTCGGGCGGGCGGAGAGGGAGGCAGGCGAGCGCCTTCCCGGCGCACCTTCGTGGAGAGATTTTCGTCGCGCGCGCCCTGGAAGCTGGCAATTGCAGTCGCTCTCCTCAGCCTGATTGGGATCACCGCGCTGCGACTCGGAGCCGAGGACACCTCGCCTTCGGCCGTTGAGGTTTACTGGAAGCAGTCTCGTACCATTCCTCTGCCCGGCGTCTCGCACGTCGAGGTCTTCACCGATTCCGTGTGCAAGGTTCAGGTCGAGCAGGACCAGGTCCAGATCATCGGCCTCGAGCGGGGCGAATCGCTGGTCTTCGTTTGGGTGAAGGAGCGGCGAATGACCTGGCTGGTGCGGGTGGTCGAGGCGCCTGAAGACCCCCATCCGCATTTCCGGAGGGCCGAAGTGGATGAGAGCGCCTCGCACGGATTCGTTGGCTCGTCGACGGAGTCGACGACCGGCTCCGGCGCTCCCCCCGAACTGTTGCTTTCTCACCGTTTCCAGTGGGAGGAGAACCTCGATGGCAACCGCCTGCTGATGCAGGGCCAGGGACAGGACGCGACGACGCCGGGCGCGCCCGGGTTCAACCTGAATACCGCATCCCTGCAGTACCTCACCCCTCACAGCCGCCTCTCGCTGCTGGATTCAATCGTTACTGTCGATGGCGGCTTCCAGGCGCAAGTTGTGCCGGCATCCGCGCCCAGCACTCTGATGCTCCGCGGCGCCGACCTCGATCTGAAACGCGGCGCAAACGACTATGAGGTGTTCGGCGGCACAACGCTTCCCGGCTACTTTCTGAGCCTGAAGGACACGCGCGACGTGATGGGAATCAATTTCAACCACGCCTTCAGCCCGCGCCTCGATCTCTACAGCACCACGGCGATCGTTGACACTCCGTTTTCGAGCTTGTTGCCGCATTCTGGCCGCTGCGTCACCCCGTTTCAAACCCTGGGGCTCACGGCCCGCCTCAACCGCCGGTGGGCGTTTCAAACAATCGGAGGCGCCAGTTCGCGCGGGCTCATGGGACAAGCGACGGCCTTCTACAGCAGTGCGGGCCGTTCCGCCTTTGCATCGTTTACGCGCTCATCCGCCCAGTTCCCGCTCAATCAACTGCAATTGCTGGCGACAGGGCGCTCGCTCGTATCGGCAGGCGCAAGCAGCCAGATCAACTCGAAGATCTCGACCGCGGTGACGTACCAGCACACCACCACGCAGCCGAGCATTCTCTTTGCCCAAGGCGGCAGCTCCGATTATCTCAATTCCAACACCAACTGGACGATCACGCCCCTGAATCACCTGACGTTCAATTACGTCTTCACCCGGACGGAGGGAGGGTTGGAGCTGGGCGATCGCTCCACCGGCCAGCGCGAAGACGTGATGCTGAGTTCGCAACTCAACTCCCGGCTCGGCAACTCCGCCCAAGTGACCGTCGGCGGCCTGAGCGATCCTTTGCAGCTTAATTCCGAGTCGCAGTTTTCGTTGAGCGACTCGCTGAGTTTCCGCCTGCACTCCGGCAACACGTTCCTGGTCACATTCTCGCAGGACCGCACGGATCCCTCTCTGGTAAGTCGCGTGAGCCAGGAAATCGGCCTGCTGGCTCCCGCCCTCCAGCAGCTTTTTCTGCTCGATCCAGTGGGCTTCGTGGACTCACCGCTTCTGCCCCCGGAAATCCGCACCCTGCTGGGCAATCTTCAGCCGAGCAACACCCAGATCTCGATCAGCAGCCAGTTCGTGGCCTTCAACCGTCTGAATCTCAGCCCCATGGTGGGCTACTATCACAGCGATCTGGGTCTCGGGCACCTTTCGGATTCCCACCTCGCCGGCTACGCGCTCAGCTACGACCTGACACCCGCGGTGCAGTTGCAATCCACGCTGTCAAATGTATTTCTCCTCGACCCAACGCTGCACGGTTTGCGCCGCACGACAGTGTTTGAAATCGGCCTGAATAGGAATCTTAGCGCGGCCCCACGTTGGCTGCTGCCTTCGCACGGCCGCCGGTGCGTGATTCGCGGCCGGGTGTTCCGGGATCTGAACGTCAACGGAATCTACCGCGCCGGCAAGCCCGGAATGGCGGGCCTGCGCGTGGAATTGAGCAGCGGAGACACGGCGCGGACCGACGCCGAAGGCCGCTTCGAGTTCAGCGCTCTCGCGTCCGGCATTTACACGGTGAGGCTGCCCTTTGACCAGTTCGTGACACCGGTCCGCGCCACCAGTCCGGCTTCGGTCCGCGTCGATCTTTTGCAGGCGAAGTATGCGGAGGTCAACTTCGGTATTGTCAACTTTTCTCGAATCATGGGCACCGTCTATAACGATTATCTGGCGAACGCCGATCGCCAGCCGGATTCGCCGCCGATGCGCGATGTACGGCTGAGGCTCGCCGGTGAAGGCACCCGCCATGAAGTCATCGCGGACGCAGGCGGAGACTACGAATTCGACCAGCTCACCCCCGGCGACTACCAGCTTTCCATCGATCTCTCCACGATGCCGGCCAACTTTGTGGCGCCGGTGGAATCCTACGTCCTGCACCTGACGCCCACTTCGACGGTGGTCCAGGATGTTCCGCTGCGCGCCTTACGCTCGATTGCAGGCAAGATCCTGTTTCGAGCCGCACCCGCCAACAACGGAAGCGCCGCGTCTGATCCTCAGCCGCTTTCGCGAGTCCGGCTGGCAGTCGGTGACGCCGTCGCGATCAGCGATGCGGATGGCTGCTTTCTCTTCCGCAACCTGCCGGCCGGCAGACTGCCGGTCAGGCTGATCGCCAGTTCCGCCCTGCCGGACGGATTGAAGCTCCCCTCCGGACAGGTCGATTTGCCCCACGATCCTACCAGCATCCAGAACGCGCAAATTGTGATTTCGAACCCCGAACTCCTCCCATACATCCAGCCACCTGCGACCAGCCGCTAAGGGGCGCTGGCAGAGCAAAATACAAAACCGCCCTGAACTTCGGTCTCTGGCGCTATGTCCGGATGCCAGGTCGCCATTTTCGGCTAACAAGCAGAGGCGACGGCGCCGCTTCCCGGGGGCAGTGGCTAGGCTAGTTTAACGTAGCTAGTGCGCAGTGGCTGGACGCGACCGCATGCAGCGCCGCAGAGATTATCAGGCGGACATAACGGAATCGTTAGGCTCGGGTAGATTCTTCGACTCTCGACTTCCCAGGATGTCTGGCGGGTGAGATCGGCGTCGCGGTCACAGCGAAGGGGGCGCGCTGGCGCCCCCTCGCCGTAGGCTTAGAACGTGACCATGATGCTGCTCTGCGCCCGGTACTGCGTGTTGACGCCGAGCGGAACCGGCACGAAGAAGTGCTTTGCCGCATCGTTGCCGCTGATGGGGTTTTGGATGTAGAAGATGTTTTGCCACTGCATGTATCGCGAGAGGCCCACATCAAAACGGATGGCGTGAGTGCGAACGTTGACCCCGCTGTTCGTGCCGAACTGGTCGTCCGTATACTGCGAGATCATCGAATTCGCGTCCTTCTCGCCGTAGGCATACTGAAAGCGAACGTCGCCGGCCTTCTCGATCTTGCCGGCATCGATCGTCGCCATCCAGGCATTTCTCAGATAGCTGGTGCCCACGTTGCGGCTCGCCTGGGCATCGAGGAAGACGGGAAAGCTCTCGCCTTTGAGTTTGGCGCCGTCATAGGTAATACGATAAGCGACGTGAACGATCTGGAAGCCGTCCGCGGAGTAAATGCCGCCGCCCGACTTGGTAAGGGCATTCCCGGTGCCCGGCAATGTGGTCGCGAGGGTGACGCCGGGAATGGTATTCACCAGCACGGGAAGGCCCGCGCTCGTGGAAGCGAGCGCAATCTGATCGGGGTTTCGGTAGGCTACGAAATCCGAATAGAAATAGTGCGACCAGGCGGGATCGATCGTGCCTTTGATAAAGACGCCCTGGTCGAACATGTCGGCCGCCCTGACGTTTTCGCCGGGGGAATATCCGGCAGACAGGTAAGCGCAAGCGGCCGGCAAAGTGGCCGGCGTTGTAATCGTCGCCGGGAGAGAAGTGATGGTCTGAGGAGTGCTTGTGCACGCGCTGGCCGAGGGCAAGACCTGGACGTTAGGATTGGTGAGGACATACTGGCCCGCCCTGACATCGACACGTGTTACGCCAAGAACGTTGTCTGCAGGAGAAACCCCGACGGATTCCTGAAAGCCGTCGAACCGGACGTCTTCATCCCACATGAAACGGGTGCCGTCCTGAAAGACGTCATACATCCTGCCGCCCTGCAGGTTCACAATGCTGTTGGGATGGTAGTTGATCCAGGCTTCTCTCAAAAAGATGGGTCCCGGCGTCGCCGACCCGCCGAAATCGGTGTCGTCAGTCAACGGGTTATCGAAGTTTCCCGAGCCGATCTGGAGGTGTGCGGTCAGTTGGTCGCCGATTCCCCGGTCAATATTCAAGCGCGCTCGCATGCGTCCGCGAAGGTTCTGCTCGGCGGCGCCGTCGGCATTCGCGGAACGCCAGATATTGTCGGAGCGCAAGCGCAGGTCGCCGCTGAAGTGAAATCCAGCGATGCCCTGGGAGAGGTTGTCCACGGCCTTGCTCAGTTGGTCGACTCTTTGCTGGTAGGCGGGGACTGGCTGCTCAGCTTGAGCGTTTTGGGCGGAAGCGGTGGAGGCGGGCTGGCTGGAGGCCGGCAATACACTTAAGTCCAGAAGCGTAGTTGACACGCCATTCGTCGCGGTCCCCGGCAAGGGAACGACGGGCTGCAGGCTCGCGACGTCTCCCAGGCTGGGAAACGAGGAAGACTGCGTCTTGGCGGTGTTATTGGCCGCGCGTTCCGGAGCGGCATGCAGGGTCTTTTCCAGAAGCTCCTTCTGCTCTTGCATGGCATCGACGAGGCTGGAAATCTGTTTCTGCTGAGCTGCGATCAATTCCTCCTGATGCGTGAGTTGCTGCTTGAGTGCGGCGACTTCATCCGCCGGCGGGTTCGCGGCGGTCCGCTTCGCTGGTGTGCCGTGAGCCGCAACCTTGGCGGTGTCATGACTCGCGACGGCGCGTTGAGCCTGTGGCGAGCGCTTCTTGGGGGTGTGTGCCGCGCCGGTCTTGCTGCTGGGTTGGGACACCGTTGAGGGCGGGTCCGTGGTGCCGAACGCGGAGCCGGAAATCAGGCAAGCAGCCAGAACCAGTCCCCCGGCTCGGGCGACTGCTCTGCTGCCTGACCTCAAGGCAAGATATCGTTCCTTCAACATCATTCCTCCTTTTATCTTGTCGGCACACTCCGCGAATCCGGCGGGCATGCCCAATCTCCCCTGGTGGGGTCGTCTGGAACATCAGCCCAGTACTCTACGTCTGGAATAAACTCTATCTATTTAGTCTACTAAATCGGCATCTGTCAACACAAAAATTCGCATTAAACCTTGCCCATGCGGCGGCTACCGCTTGCGGCAGGAGTCATGTGCGCGCGGGTTGCGAGGCGAGTGCGTCGCCGGAAGCTTGCTCATAAATCCAACCTCCTTCTGGACTTTTCATCGGCGGACCGTTATTGAGCGGTTCCCGGCCTCGACTCCACGAGTGAAGCGGCGATTCCGGACAAGTGAAGCGGCGATCGCGGATTCAAGATTCGACATTCAAGATGCAAAGATTCAAAGCGCAAATCGCAAGATCAGGAGCTGTGAGTTTGGGTTTGAGGTAGTAAGCAATTTAATACGGCCTCTGCCTTGACAATGCGATCTGGCAAAGATACTCTGTTTGTCCGCTCTTATAGGCCTCAGTTAACTGTGGGCAGAACCCGTTCTGCGTGTGACAGGGGATTCGGCCAGATGTTCAGGCTTTCTGGAAAACGTCTCTGCTTGTTGGTGTTGCTGGCTGCGCTGGCGACGGCCATACGGGCGATCCCGCGCGTGCTGGCCGAAGTTCATGGCGCTTCAAACGATGCCACTGCGGTCTTCGTGCTGCGCCAGAGCGATTCCAGACCGGCCCACCGCGTTCTGCCCCGCAAGGCCGGCGCTCAGAGTTTGATCTGTCTTAATTCTAATAACCTCGAGCTCTTTCCCATGTTTTCGGGCGTGCTTCAGTCAAGAGCAGGTCAGCAACGACTGCGCTTGCTGGGGGCACGACGAGAATAGGAGAGGGAGTTTCTGTCCCAAGCGTGCGGCCTTTGCCTCGGTGG
>JASHQD010000072.1 GCA_030037755.1 Terriglobia bacterium | reverse complement strand
TGCCACTCGCCACTCGCCACTCGCCACTCGCCCACTCACCACTCGCCACTCACGCCACTCACCACTCGCCACTCGCCACTTGTAGCAGATACGTCCCGTCACCCTCAAATTTTCGCTTGACTTTGGTGAGAACTGGTATATAATTAACGCATACCTAAACAGCGAGTGAAAGAGGCTATGTCCGCGGGCGCCAATCCGGTCCGGCAAGTCGCAGTGTCTGCGCGAACTCCGGCCCCGTCGGGTCCCAACGGCGCGGTGGCTCGACCGGACCTCGCATCGCCGCGGGCAAGGCCGGTCCCGTGCACGCCCTCGGGAGCCCTAGCTATGACTGAAAACACTGGACTTAAACGAACTGCACGGGCTATCCTCCTGTTTTTGATGAAGATAGGTGAAATTTGCGGAAACGAACTGGCGAGGATAAACTCTTCATCGTCAGTTACGTACGGCCGATTTCTCGAGCAGGTTCATTCGCGTTTGCGGACTCTCCGCCCGCGGAATTCCCGGGCGCAGCCCGCTTACTGCGAAACGCGGTTGTATAAGAGGATGCGTAAACCGAACCACACCGGTCAGACCCGAGGCTCGGCGGGGTGCTGCACTATTGCGGTCCCCGAATCTGGCGGACGCACCCAAATCACCCAAATCCACGAAGCCGTAATGTCTCACGGAATCAATAAGATATGTCGATTCCGGAAAAAACGCGCAGAAAAACGTGCACGACCCGCGGCTCGAATGTGTCATGGAATCATAGAGATAGGCCAAAAATTCGGGAAAAACACGCGAACAAAAACATCCACGAGCCTAAGCTGGAATGTGCCATGGAATCAGCAAGATAACCAAAAACCGGGGGCTAGACCGAAAGCTGGAATGTCCTTTGGAATCATCAAAATAGGGGCTACATCAAAGATGGGCAGGGTGTCGTTTTTTGGCCAAAATGTGCTTCAAATCGACAAAAATCGACACGTTGCGAGTTGACGGTGGAGTGTTTGTTCAACGTTCAACTTCGAGGGGCAGGTAAAATAAGAATTCGTCAAAGATATGGAAGAGGCTTTGAGGCACGAAATCCGGCTGCTGACCACTCGCTTGGGCGCGGTGGTGCGCGAGCAAAGTGGCGCCAAGGTATTTGCGGCCATCGAGGACCTGCGTCAACTCTCCAAGCGAATCCGCCAGCACGCCGACGCCGATCTGATGGAGGCCAGCCGCCGTGCCGTTTCCCGCCTGCGGCCGGACGAGGCTACAGCTGTAGCACACGCCTTCAGCCTCTTTTTCCACCTGGTGAACCTGTGCGAGGAGCGGCAACGCATCCGGCGCCTGCGCGATTATGACCGGCACGATCGCGGCGCGCCCATGTCGTTGCGGGCGACGTTCGCCGCGCTGCGCCAGGCTCGCGTGCCTGCGTCAGCTGTCGGCAAGCTGCTTGAATCCATTCGCGTCGAGCCCGTGCTGACGGCGCATCCTACGGAAGCCAAGCGGCGCAGCGTGATGAATCATCTTTGGTCGATCGCCGGCGTTCTCGACCGGATCCCCGCAGATTCCCCCGACGCGCCCGCCGCCCTCGACCCCTGGATCGAGGCCCTGTGGCTGACCGATGAGGTCCGGGAGCGGCCCGTGACGCCGGAAGTGGAGGTCGAGAGCGAGCTCGTCTACCTGGAGAGAACGATCTACGACCTGGCGGGTAGCCTGAGCGAAAAGCTGCGCCAGGAGCTGCAGCGTTCGAAATTCCGCACGCCGGAGGCGCGCCCGTTGATCGGCTTTGGGTCGTGGGTGGGCGGGGACCGCGATGGGAATCCGAACGTCACGCCCGACTTCAGCCTGTACGCGGTCGAGGAGGTGCGGCGGAGCGTACTCGAATACTACCGGAGGTCGACAGAGCGGTTGCTCACCGTGCTCTCGTTTCCTGCCAGCGATCACGCCGGACTGCAGCCGTTGCGGCAGTCCCTCGATCGGGACCTGAATCGATTCCCCGAATTGAAGGGCGTGCAGTGGGCGGATCAGCCCCGCGAACTGCTCCGGCACAAGCTGCGGGTGATGCTGGCGCGTCTCGATCACACCGCGCGGCGCGAAGAAGGTGGCTACGGAAGCGCCGATGAGTTCGTCGACGACGCGCGGCTGATCGAGAAGGCGGTATTCGATCTGGGCGGCGCGCGAGTGGCCAGCCTGGGACCGCGCAAGATGCGAACTGCCGCGGAGGTTTTCGGATTTCACGGCGTCACTCTCGATTTCCGCCAGCACAGCACCGCTGTCCGTGCCGTCGCCGACAGGCTCCTCGAAGAGGGCGGGTGCCGGGCCGGGACCGCCGAGCCGCGAATTCACGCTATCCAACAGCTTCTGCATGAGTCGCGTCCGAACCGGGCCGTGTCCGGGGACGGTGTTCTGGCGGAATTTGACTCGCTCCGGCAGATCCAGCAGAGCCACGGCGAGAAGGCGTCGCACCGCTTCATCCTCAGCATGACGAGCAGCACCGGGGATATCTGGAACGCTGTTCTGCTCGCGCATCGGGCGGGCCTGGTGGCCGCGGAACACGGAAGCATCATTTCTTCAATCGATTTCATTCCACTCTTCGAAACCTACGACGACCTCGACCGCTGCCCGGCGCTGATGGATGAGCTTTTCAGCGATCCCACGTACCGCAGCCTTCTGGAATCGCGCGGCAATTTCCAGGAAGTGATGCTCGGTTACTCCGACTCCGTCAAGGACGCCGGCTACATGGCGGCGAATTGGGCGCTCTATCGCGCTCAGGACGGTCTTACGCGTGTAGCCGGCCGGCACGGCGTCAAGCTCGGATTCTTCCATGGCAAAGGCGGCAGCATCGATCGCGGCGGCGGCGGATCGTATCGCGCGGTGCAGGCGCAGCCGCATTCCGCGCCCGGCGGCCGCATGCGGATCACCGAACAGGGCGAGGTGATCTCGCTCAAGTATTCGAACCCGGTGATCGCCGGGCGCAATCTCGAGCAGCTTGTAGCGTCCGTGATCGGCGCCAACCTGTTTCATCGCGCGAGGATCAATCACTCGCGAATGGAGCGCTGGCAGGCGTGCGCCCAGGACCTCGCCGCCTTCAGCCGCGAGTTCTATCGATCTCTCGTCTACGACACGCCGGAATTCCCGCAGTACTTCTATCAGGCCACGCCGATCGATCTCATCGAGCATCTGCCGCTCGGCTCGCGTCCGGCGCGACGCCTGACCGGACGCGATCTCCAGGATCTGCGCGCAATACCGTGGGTATTTGCCTGGACGCAGTCGCGCCATTTTCTTCCGTCCTGGTATGGACTCGGACACGCCTTGGAGCGCTACACCCACGAGAACGGTCCCAAGGCTCTCGGTCTCCTGCGCGAGATGTATAAGCATTGGCCGTTTTTTTCCGTGCTACTCGACAACGCGGAGGTCTCGCTCGCCAAGACCGACCTGTTTATCGCCGGCCGCTACGCGCAACTGGTGCGTCCCGCCAGCGTCGGTGAAGCAATCTTCAAGCGCGTCGAGGACGAATACCATCGCAGCCGCCGCATGGTGCTGCTGGTCGCGGAGCGCGCGCAGCTATTGGCGCGACAGCCGGTGCTCGCGGAATCCATCCGGCTGCGGAATCCGTATGTCGATCCGCTCAATCTGCTGCAGATCCGCTTTCTCGAAGAGTGGCGCCACTCGCGCAAGCCGAGACCGGAACTGTTGCGAGCCCTGCAGGTCACGGTCGGCGGGATCGCGTTTGGGATGAAGAGCACCGGTTGACGGATAAAGTCGAACTCTACTCATGCCCGGCAAACGAAGCTTTGACGCGCAACTGGCCGCGCTCGACGCGCTGCGTCACGAGGCCGCCGAATCGCCCGCGGCCAGAGCGAAGGCGCTCCGCCATGCGCTCGGCAATCGCAACAACTACATCGTGGCGAAGGCGGCAGACCTGGTGCGTGAGTTGTCCCTCGCTGAATTGACGCCCGATCTGCTCGCCGCCTTCGACCGATTTTTCGTCGATCCCGCCAAGTCCGACCCGCAGTGCTGGGCCAAGGACGCCATCAGCCGCGCACTGGCTGCGCTCGATTGCCAGGACGCGGACGTATTCCTGCGCGGCATGCGCCACATCCAGCTTGAACCGGTCTGGGGCGGCAGCGCCGATACTGCGACCAATTTGCGGGCAACTTGCGCCATGGCGCTCGTGCAATGCCGCAGTATGGGCGATCATGAACTGCTGTCGAATCTCATCGAGCTTCTGGGCGACAAGGAGAAATCCGTCCGCGCCGAAGCGGCCCGCGCCATCGGCCAGGCCGGATCGCGCCAGGCCGCGCTGCTGCTCCGCCTCCGAGCGGTCCTGGCGGACGATGAGCCGGAAGTGCTCGGCGCCTGCTTCAGCGGCATCTTGAGCATCGAGGGTACAGGGGCAATTCCGTGGCTTGGCCGGTTTCTCAAACGTGGGGATAACATCGCGGCTGAAGCCGCACTGGCCATCGCGCAGGACCGCTCTCCCGAGGCATTCCGGGTGCTGCGCGAGAAATTCGAGTCCATTCAGGCTGGATTTCCAGGTGCGGGCAAGCGGCAAGTTCGCAATTTCGAGCACGTCGACGATCTCGCGCGCGCTCGCGGCCGGGTGGAAGACGAACCGTGGTTTTGCTCGGTGCTGCTCTCCGCCATCGCCCTCACGCGGCAGGATGAAGCACAAGCTTTCCTGTTCGATCTCGTGCGGACCGAGTCAGCCGAGGCTGAGGGTGCGGTCGAAGCGATTCTCCGATCGGGTCCGGCGCCGGAAATCGTCGGTCAGCTCGGAGAGTTGGTGAAGGGCAGGCCGCGGCTGGCGCGCGCGTTTGCGACGCATGGTCCCAAGATCCAATGAGCGCCGGTGTGCCCCCTTGTAATCCCATGCATCTTCGCAAGCCGTTTCGCGCGCTGCGCCAACAGGGTGCTATATTGGCTGCCCTGAGGGTCGGCAGGTACACGAGAAGTTGGGTAAAAGGAGATTCAATGGCGACACAGCCCACGCGAACAGATCCGGGTCACGACGAGTCGAAACTGCACGCTTTCCTCGGCCGCGTTGTGGGTGACCTCGGCGCAGCCATGCACGCAACCCTGGTGGTGATCGGAGACAAACTCGGGCTTTACAAGGCGATGGTCGACGCGGGACCGGTGACGCCGGCGGAACTGGCCGAACGGACGGGGACCACGGAACGCTACGTGCGCGAGTGGCTGAACGCCAACGCCGCGAGCGGCTACGTCGTCCACCATGCGGACTCGGGACGGTTCGAACTGCCGCCCGAACAGGCGTTCGCTTTGACCACGATGGACATCGGCGGCGCGTTCCACATCGTCTCCGCCTGCTCCAAAGATGAACCGAAGATCACGCAGGCGTTTCGCACCGGCGAAGGTGTGGGCTGGCACGAGCACGACGCGAGCCTCTTCTTCGGCACGGAGCGGTTCTTCCGGCCCAACTACGCCGCGAACCTGATTTCCTCGTGGATTCCGGCGCTCGAAGGAGTGGAGGACCATCTGAAGCGCGGAGCGCGTGTGGCCGACGTGGGCTGCGGTCACGGCGCCTCAACCATGCTGATGGCGAGGGCCTATCCGAAGTCGCGGTTCTACGGATTTGACTACCACAGCGGATCGATCGAATACGCGCGCCACGTGGCCGGTCGCGACGGATTGCTCGACCAGATCACGTTCGAAGTGGCAAG
>JASHQD010000071.1 GCA_030037755.1 Terriglobia bacterium | reverse complement strand
GGTTGCGGATTCTGAACGTCCTTCTCCGTCACCTGCCGCTCGGCGAGTTTCTGGCCGTTCAGGAAGACTCTCAGCGTGTAGTTCGGCTTCAATTCGCCGGAGACTTTCAGGTAATCGATGAGTCCGAAGATCGTTGTGGCCGTTTGCTCCGTCGACACCCAATAGTAGCCGTCGGAGCGCCGGTCGATCAGCCAGCGGGCCGCTTTGGGAAGTAGTTCGCTCTTGGGATCGAGATTCACCAGAGCCTTCAGCGCGTAGGCCGTAGCCTCGAAGGAATTGTCGGAAGAAAAGTCCAGCATCGCCTCCCGTTCCGATTGCCAGGAAACATAAGGACCTTCCGTTCTTGCGGATTGCTCGAGTTGCCTGACAAAATCTGCGGCCCTTCCGTCCTTCATCCGATTGAGAGCGAGCGCCATGAGCGCCTGCCCATAAGGCGAGAGCTTGTCCTTCGCGCCGACGAGTCCGTCAACCAGGTGCGGATCGATCAAGACCGGCGCGCGGCCCTGAGCACGCAGTTCGATCTCCGCGCGGGCTCGCGGAGACAGATCATTGCGCGTTTCGTCGAGCGCCTGCGGCAAGGGCAAGCCGGGTTTCACGCTCGTCTCCAGCGCGTAGACCATGTAAGCGCGGATATCCGCAACGGCACGCGGATTCTCGTTGATCTGCTCGATCAGCGACTCGCGCCCACGCTCCAGGCGATCTTCATCGATCGTGTATCCGGCATCCCGCGCCTCGGCGAGCCCGGCGACTACGTAGGCGGTCATGAACGGATGCGTCTGGTCGGTTTCCCACCAGCCCCAGCCGCCATCGTCGTGCTGGAATTGATAAAGTCGCGCGAGGCCGGCCGCGATCTTCGACTGCAGTTCCGTGGAGGGCGGCGGCGCCGAGAGGCCAAGCTCCTTGACGGCCTGTGCTACGAGAATATTGGGCAGGAAGCTCGACATGGTCTGCTCGACGCAGCCATAGGGGTAGCTTGAGAGGAAATCGAGAGCCGCCATCAGCGTTCCGGCCACCGACGGCGCAAGATCGATTCGCAACGAAGAAGCGTCCGGATTGATGTCTGCCGGCAGCGTCAGCGTTTGCGTCGTTTCCGATTTGCCGCCGTCGAGCGCGCCCGAAAGCGCCGAGTCAAGGTGCAGCCCCCACGGACGCACGGGAATATTCAGTTCGAGCGCGTCAGATTCTTCGTCGGTCAGCGCCTTGCCCAGAAAATCAGCCTGACCGATATGCGGCGCGCGGACGGTCCACGTGACCACGGACTCGCCATTGCGCGGCACCTGAACGACGCTCTCGGGAGCGCCTTGCATATCCACGCCCTTGGCAGCCAGCGATACGTGCGCCGTCTTATCCTGGTCGAGATAGTTGTGCACGATGCCGGTAACCGTGAGCGTATCCCCCTGCGTCAGGAAGCGCGGGACCTCGAGTCTCAGAATCAGATTCTTTCGCGTGATCGTTTTTTCGGTCACCTGGCCCACCAGCGTATCCTTGGTGACCGCGCGTGCGGTCGCGCGCCATGTGGTCAGCGAATCCGGGAACGTGAAGCTCGCCTGCGCCTTGCCCGAACTGTCGGTGACGACCGACGGCATCCAGTAGATCGTGTCCGGGAAATATTTGCGCACCTGCGGTTGCACCAGCTGTGCCGGATTCTTGAAGTCGGCGAGGCCGGTGGTCGGCCGCAGCAACGCAAGTTGCATCCGCGCCGTGCCCGAGTAGCCGGTGAACCAATAGATCGTCGAGAATTGCGTCGAGACCCGGTCCCAGACGCGGGCGTAGAAAACTTTGTCGGGCGCCTGGCTGGAATCGGGCCGGATGGCGTAAATCGCCTCGTCCACCACGCCAAGGCTCACCTCGGCGCTGACGGGTTTGCCCTGCTGATCGACCGCAGTGACGGTGTAGGTCACCTTCTCATCCGGCTTATATTGCGGCTTATCGGTTTCGACCGTGACCTTCAGGACCTTTTCGGCAGCCGGCACCAGAACGCTCTTGTTCGCCTCGTAGAGCTGCTCGTCCTTGACGTAGGCTACGGCCAGGAAGAAGTTCGGCTCGAAGCGCTCTTCGATCGGCACGTCGACCGTGACCGAATCGCCGTCGCTCCGATGCACCGACCACGTGTAAACCTGCTGGCCTTCGGTGGTGACCAGAACCCGGGCGCCAGGCTGATGCGTGACGATAAGAACGTGCGCGGTGTCGCCCGGCTTGTAGGAGTGCTTGTCAAGGTAAATCTCCGGGCGCTGGTACCCAGGGCCGGCGGCAGCATACTCGACGCCCGCCACCCAGAGGCTGGTATCGAAGTACGCTTCGCGGCCGTTAGGATCATTCGCCGTCGCTTCCAGCGTGATTCCGCCCGTCGAGGGAACCGTGTATTGGTAATGCCCGACGCCATTGGAATCTGTCGTGACAGGCGCCTGGGCCAGTTGCTTGCGATTCGAGACCGGGCGCAAGGGCTGCCACGGGTTGCTGCCCGGTTCGTAATCGTAAAAGCTGAGATCCACTTTGGCCGCGACGGGTTTCGAGTCATAGTCGACAGTACGGACCGTGATGTTGGCCTGGTCGCCGGCCCGGTATACGTAGCGGTCAGTGTTCAGAATGACGACGATGGTCGAGTAGGTGGCGATCGCACTGCGTCCGCCGGTGATTTCGTGATTGCTCGCGTCGGTTACGTGAGCTTCAACGCGGTACCTGTAATCGCAATGGCCGTGACCGCAGAAGTTGGACTGCGGAGGGGCGCTCGAAGCCGGCACGCTGACGGTCAGATGTCCGTCCGCGTCGAGCTGCCCCGTGCCCTGGCTGATCTCCTCACCGAAGTAGTCGTTTTCAAAACCTCCTTCGCCTTCGTCGCCCTCGAATTCCTCGTCTCCCCAAAGAATTCGCCAGTAGGGAAACCAGTATTGCGACCGATAGACGGAATATTTGACGTTGCCCTTCGCAACCGGAGCCCCGAAGTAATAACGTCCTTCAATGGTAGCTTTGATGGTTTCGCCTTGGAGATAGCGCGCCTTGTCGGTGGAGACGGTGACCTCAAACTCCGGCTTCTTGTATTCCTGCACTTCGAAGGTTCCCACAACGGACTGATCGCCCACGTGGGCCGTAATCTCGTAGACACCGAGCGCCGCCAGCGGGCCGAGCGTCAACGACCCGTGGAACGACCCGAACAGCGACACGTCGAGCTTCTGCTGATATACCGTTTTCTGATTCGGGTCCGCGATCTCCACGGTGACCGGCTCAGAAGCATCGATGCGGAACTGGCCGGCCAGCTGGCTCCGTACAATTCCCTTGAATTGCACCTCGTGAGTCGGCCGGTAAACCGGCCGGTCCGTGTAAATGTACCCCACGACGTTCGTCGCCGAAGTGTCTCCAAACCAGAAGGACTCGAGGCTCGTCGCCGCGACATCGTTGGCCGATTGCGCCACCATGATGGCATCCTGAATTTTGATGTTGTCGAAGGTCATGGCGTAGACGCCCGATGCGTCCGTCGAGCCCCGCGCGGCCTCCTGATGATTGTTGAACACAACCGTCGTTGCCCCGGAGACAGGCGCGCCGGAGTTACGGTCGGCCACGAAGAGCAGGATTTGGCCCTTGGAATTCTTGGAAACCATGGCCAGATCGGTGATGAGCAGGAGCGTGTAAGCCCGCAGGTCGCCATGCGCCACTTCCACCAGGAACAACCCCTTCTGATGCAGGTCAACGGGAATCTCTTCGTGTTCGGAGCCGCGTGTCTTCGGCAGGATTTCGCGCCAGCCCATGGCCAGTTGCTCGCGATTCAACAGCGGCACTTGCGCGTAAGCCGTCAGGTCGAGCGGGATGCGCCTTGCGCGCTCGCGATTGCGGACTTGCAATTCGTGATGAGCGTGCCGGGTTTCGTAGCGAAGCTGCCCGCGGAAGAAATCGCGGATGCTGAGCCGCAGGTCGCGCTTCCAGTCGTGGAACTCTTCGAGCCATGTCTTTTCCCGCGCCAGTTCCTGTTTCTCGCTTCCGAAGGAGTGGGCGTCACGAAGCCTGGCGAAAAACTGAATGGGATCCTTGACCCGATAGACGCGGAAATCGAGGTGATCGACCTGGCGGAACTCAATCGATACGCGCGGTTCCTGTGAGGGCGAATAGGTCTGTTGCGATGAGACGGCAAAGAAGGGCTCGGTGGATTCGGTTTCTTCCTGTTGTGCAAAGAGGCCTTGCGACGTCGCCGCCAGGATGAGGGCGAGCAAGGCCACGAGGAGCGCGCCTCTTGGGCGAACGCCTTGCGGCTCAGGATTCGAGAACCCGTCGTTCACGGCCGGTGCCCCCTGCCATTTTCGGCCTGCCTACCTCAGCAATTCGAACCGGTAGACACCCAGGAACCGCGGATTCGCCGCCAGCGGACGCCAGCGCGGGTCCGGATGCTGCATCAGCAGCTTCACTTCAGTCTCGCGGACTTCGCCCGCGCGGCCGTCCAGATCGCCCGTGTGGTAGACCACCCAATCGCTGCCCGCGGTCTGAAACCAGGAGCGTCCCACGAAGAGCATGGAGTGATACGCCCCGCCCTGTCCCGGCTGATAGTAAAACAACAGATCGCCGCTTTGCGCGGCGTGAATATCGCGCGATACGAGAAATGTGTTGTAGTGCAGCAACGTGGCCGCGTCGGCAAACTGTGCGAACGCGCCATCGTCCAGATCGGCGGGAACGAACGGCCCGGGACGCGTTCGGAAGAGCGCAGCGCCGAGAATCCAGCTCGGATACGTAGGCTTGTGCAGATCTCCAAAATCCGGCTCGCGGGTTTGGCTCAGTTCGGGGCTGACCGACTGGCGCCAGGAGTCGTTATGCGCCACGAGAGCGTTGCGGAACGCGAATCGGATCAACGCCGCACAATCCCGAATTTCAGAAGCCGCGGGAGACGGCCGTGAACCGCCTTGCTGGTAAAACTGCGATTCAGCCAGGAATGTCAGCCAGCGCACGAAAGTGGTCCGGTCACCAGGGCGGTCGAGCCGCGCGCCGTCGGGAAATCCGTCACGCAAGCTGTCTCGCCAGATCACCGATGTTTTGGAGATGGCCTGCTCAGACGCGATGCTGGCGGCGCGCGTAGGTGTCTCCGACCCCTTTTGCGTGGGGACTGCGATTAGGAGGAGAAGCGGTACGGCCGTGAAACGCCACATCGGAAGCCCTGCGAATTGAGCAGGCGGACGCCATCATTTCAGGGATGAAGGGAACGCCGGATTTATTTTAGCTCTTGCAAATCGCCAAAGCTAGACGGAGTGCGCGCGATAAGACGTGGGTGCGGAGGGTTGGGATTGGACCTCACACGCGAGGACTTGGGAGAATTCCGAAGGGCAGTGTTTAGTGAGGCCGGACCCCAATCAACGAGCTGGCGCCATTCCAGACGATCTGGACTCCGATGCACAGCAGCAAGAACGAACACAGGCGCACCGTGATGTTCATACCGGCTCGACCCATCTTTCGGGACAGCGGCTCGGCGTACCGGTCGCACAGAAACACCAGGCCAGCGACGATAGCTGAGGCGAGCAAAGCATCGACGATGAGCAGGGCTCGGTTGAACTGGCCTCCGTGCAGATTTGCTCCCAGCGTGATCGCCACCGAGATCGACCCCGGACCTACGGTGACCGGGAGAGTGAGCGGATAGAACGCCTGTTCCGAGATGGCATCAGGAGAGGTGGAGCACTCGGACTGGTGGACGTCCGCCTTGATTTCCCCTTCCTTCTGATTCAGCATCGACCATCCTGTCGCCAGCACCACCAAGCCGCCGCCGATCTGCACCACCGGGATCGAAATCCCGAAGAATCTCAACACGTAAGTGCCGATCAGTACCGAGCCCGCCAAAAGAACAAAGCTATTGAAGGCGATCTTCCGCGCCAGGATCTGCCGCGACGAAGCTGGCTCTCCTTGCGTCAGGGCTAGGAATAACGCGGCGCTACCGATCGGATTCACGATTGGGAGCAGGGCGGCCAAGGCGAGAAAGGTCGCAGTGCCGAGATGCGAGACGTAGTGAATGACTCCTTGCATAGCCGCGATCTGAACCGCTCCGTGGTTCTGAGAACTTGCCGCTCCAGCCTAGCGTACCCGATATTCCAATCTAAAGAGGCATCATCGCCATGCTGCAAGAACGGGTTAGCTGATGGCTTCGGAAACAGGGAGACGCCTCCCGGGTTGTCGACGTGCTGGCGGGTTGCCATCGGTGCCAACCGAAGGGCACCAGAGTCTACGCTTCTCGCCCTGCTCACAGAATCTTGGCACCTCAACGTCCACTGCCGCTGGCACATGACGCGGCCGAGCCGGTTTGGATTGAGAAGTGCCCAAATACCGACTCGTGAGGAGTGGATCGCGTAAGCCGACGTCGGAATCTCGCTTCAGCAGGCTGGGGGATCCACTATAGCACTGCTGCAGTCGACGCGGCAGCACGAGGAGGTGCACAATGCTGAGATTGAATTCCAGTTTGAAACCAAGGCTTCGAGACCCTCTCACTCTGCTCCTGCTGGTGGCGTCAGGTTGCACGTCGCCCATTCTAGCATCCGGCCCGCGCTTCAGCGTTCCTGAAGACCTTGCGCTGCGGATTCGCCTGGACGACACGCTGACGAGCACCGACTCGCAAGTCGGCGATCCCTTCAGCGCGACCGTGGTTGATGAGGGCGCTTATCGAGATGCTCGAGTTTACGGCCATGTCGCGCAGATCGACGAGTCCGGAAGGATCAAAGGCCATACCACCATGATGTTGGAATTCGATCGACTGGTCATGCCGGACGGCCGCCGAGCGTCGATCCACGCCGAGATCGTCGAGCTTTACGACGCTCCCTCCGGCGAGAAGGTTGGTGTTGAAGGTGCCATCCAATCGGGCGGGAGAGGCCGCACGACCATCGAGCACACCGCGATCGGCGCGGGAGCCGCAGCCCTGCTGGGTGGAATCTTCGGCGGCGGGAAAGGGGCGGGCATCGGATCCGTGGTCGGCGGTGTAGGGGGCTTGGGAACTACAGCTTTCAAGGGCCGCCAGAAGATTACGCTGAACAGCGGGCTGGAAATGCTGATTCGCACCACGCCCCGCTGAGAAGCCGGAAAAACGGCAGGAAGTGCGCCAGGGACCCTGAGATAGAAGTACGGTTTATTTACAGGACGAAAGAGCAGCAACTGTAAACCCGGCAC
>JASHQD010000070.1 GCA_030037755.1 Terriglobia bacterium | reverse complement strand
AAGCTGGGTAGCTCTCGTTTAAGCGTCGCAACCGTCCTATAAGTTAGGGGGGAGCGCGCCAGGATCATGCCGGAGCTTTCTTCATCACCCTCCCAGGAAGGCAGCCGGGACCCTACCGGTTCACGGCGCAGCTTCTTTGAAGCGCGCTACTGGCTGCGCGATCTCATCCTCTCTTTGCTGCTGGCATTCATCGTCATCGTTTTCCTCTATCAGCCGGTGCAAGTGGAAGGCACCAGCATGATGCCGCGCCTCTACGATCACGAGCGCATTTTCATCAACAAGTTCGTTTACCGCTTCGAACCGATCCGTCGCGGCGACATTGTGGTCTTCCGCTATCCGCTGGACCCGTCGAAGTCTTACATCAAGCGCGTGATCGGCCTGCCCGGCGAATGGGTAAGCATCCGCCAGGGTCTGGTGGAGATCAACGGCAATCCACTCGCCGAGAATTACGTTCCGCCGAGCTATCTCGATCACGACAGTTACCCGCCGGTGTATGTCGAATCGGGCCACTATTACGTGCTCGGGGACCATCGCGACTCTTCGAACGACAGCCGGGTATGGGGGACGGTCGATCGCAGCTATATTTATGGCAAGGCGGCATTTATCTATTGGCCACTCGATCAGGCGGGAGCGCTTCGCTAGCGGCCGGACGGCAGGTCGTCGAATTCAGTTCTCAGTTTTCAGCGTCAGTGATCAGCCCATCGCATCGAGCCGGTCACGGTGGCGTACCACCGGATTTTTGCCCGCCCGTGTCGGGCTCAATCAGTGCCTGGGACGGCCTTTCGAGATACACTGGATAGTGAAAAGGGGAACTGAGAACTGGGCACTGAAGGCTGACAAACTGACAGACGAGGTTACATGCAAGCGATCCTTGCTCTTGAGGATGGAAGAATCTTCCGCGGACGTGGCGACGGCGCGCCGGGGGAACGCTCCGGCGAGGTGGTCTTCAACACTGCCCTGACGGGCTATCAGGAGATCCTCACCGATCCCTCATACGCCGGGCAGATCGTTATTCTCACTTACCCGCATATTGGGAATTACGGCACAAACGGGCTGGATAGTGAGTCCGTGCGACCCTACGCCGAAGGGCTTGTGGTCCGCGAACTCTCGCAGCTTGCCAGCAACTGGCGTTCGACCGAGGACACATCCGCGTTTCTGGCCCAGTTCGGCGTCCCGGTGATTTCGGAGATCGACACGCGCGCTTTGGTGCGCCATCTGAGGAAGCACGGAGCCATGCGCGGGGTGATCTCCACCACCGATCTCAACGAGCAGAACCTCATAGCGAAGGCCAAGTCCTCCCCCAGCATGGTGGGGCTCGATCTCGCAAGCCGGGTGACCACGGCGTCGCGATATGAATGGACTGATCCTTCGGCCAAGCTCTGGGACTCTGGACTCGGGACTTCCGACTCGGGCAGCGATCGCCCAGTCCCGAGCCTCGAGTCCCGAACCCCTCATTTTCACGTGGTTGCCTACGATTACGGGATCAAGCAGAACATCCTCCGCCGCCTGGTCGACATCGGCTCGCGTGTCACCATAGTTCCGGCGGCTACACCTGCTCATGATGTTCTGGATCTCAAACCGGACGGGGTATTTCTGTCGAACGGACCAGGCGATCCCGAGCCTGTGGAGTATGCCGCCAAGGCTGTACGACAGTTGGCAGGACGCGTACCCGTCTTCGGCATCTGCCTGGGCCACCAGATCGTCGGCCTGGCGCTCGGCGGTCGCACCTACAAGCTGAAATTCGGCCATCACGGCGGTAACCATCCGGTGATGGACCTGGAGACCGGCAAGGTGGAGATCACGTCGCAGAACCACGGATTTGCTGTCGATCCCGACTCGCTGAAGTCGAGCGAGGTGATCCTGACTCATCGGAATCTTAATGACGACACACTGGAAGGTCTGCGCCACCGCACGCTGCCGCTGTTCAGCGTGCAGTATCACCCGGAGGCTTCGCCGGGTCCGCACGACGCGGGGTACCTGTTCGACCGGTTTGCGAAGATGATGACCGAGTTCTCCGGGGAGAAAGGGGCATGAGGCGGTCGAGGCGTGCTGAGACAAAGCTGGAAAGCCGATTGGATTGAGCGACTTACGGATTCTCGGTCTCGACCAGATGCGGATTTGAGTGCTGTGGCAAGTGAGGGCTTAGCAGGAGACGGCGTGGCGACGACGACGGGCATAACTTGGAACGACTTCCTCGCGGCCGGGAACCCGGGCCAGCGCTGGGAGTATGTCGAGGGTGAGGTGAGGTTTATGTCACCGACGGGGAGCCGTCATGGAGCCGTGATTCACGACATAAGCTTGGCCCTCAGCACGCTTGATTCTGACGAGTGGGTGTGTTTCGGCGCTGACGTAGCGTTTGCCATGCAGGACGGCAGCTGGCTCTGCCCGGACGCAGCCGCAGTGCGCCGCGACCGGTATCCAGGAGGTGTCGTGCCAGACGGGCCCACTTCCTTTCCACCGGATGTGGCGTTCGAGGCGATTTCTCCGAACGATCTTTGGTCTGATATTCAGCGCAAGCGCCGCCTGTACCGCCAAAACGGCGTTGTTCAGGTCTGGGCCGACTTTGAGAACCGGACGACTGAAGTTATTAGTCTCAAGCACGGGTCGCGCACATTCGCAGAGGGTGAGAGAGCACTGATTCAAGAACTGCCCGGCGTTGAGCTGAACTTGTTTCCAGCGAAGGACAAAAGCTAACTACAGGCGAGCTCAGACCTTAGACTTTGAACTTTCGACTTTTCGACTTCTTTCATGCCCAAACGAACTGACATCAAGAAAATCCTCATCATCGGATCCGGCCCGATCATCATCGGCCAAGCCTGCGAGTTTGACTATTCCGGCGCCCAGGCGTGCAAAGCCTTGCGCGCCGAAGGTTACGAGGTGGTGCTGGTGAATTCGAACCCGGCCACCATCATGACCGATCCTGAATTCGCGCATCGCACTTACGTCGAGCCGCTGACCGTTGAGTATCTCGATGCCATCATCGCGCGGGAGCGTCCTGACGCTGTGCTGCCGACAGTCGGCGGACAGACTGCCTTGAACCTGGCGGTGGATCTGGCCCGGCACGGGGTTCTGGAGCGTCATGGCGCGCAACTGATCGGGGCGTCGTTGAAGGCCATCAAGATGGCCGAAGATCGGATGCTGTTCAAGAACGCCATGCGGGAGATCGGTCTCGAGGTTCCGGGCAGCGTGCTTGCGCACAGCGAGGAAGACGCGAAGCTGGCCGCGGAGCAGCTTGGTTTTCCGCTCATTATACGGCCTTCATTCACGCTGGGCGGCACGGGCGCCGGAATCGCTTACAACCTCGAAGAATTCGAGGAGATCGTCCACTGGGGCCTGCAGGCGAGTCCCGTTCACGAAGTGCTGGTCGAAGAATCGGTGCTCGGCTGGAAGGAATTTGAGCTGGAAGTCATGCGCGACCGCGCGGACAATGCCGTTGTGATCTGCTCGATTGAGAACTTCGACCCCATGGGTGTCCACACCGGCGACTCGATCACTGTGGCGCCCGTGCAGACGCTGACCGACAAAGAGTACCAGCGGATGCGCGATGCGGCCTTCGCCGTGATTCGCGCAGTCGGTGTCGAGACCGGCGGATCGAATATCCAATTCGCCGTACATCCGGAGACGGGACGCATGGTGGTCATCGAAATGAATCCGCGCGTCTCACGCAGTTCGGCGCTGGCATCTAAAGCCACCGGATTTCCCATCGCCAAGATCGCCGCGCGACTGGCAGTCGGATACACGCTCGACGAAATCCCCAACGACATCACTAAGAAGACGCCTTCGTGCTTCGAGCCCACGATTGACTACGTGGTGGTGAAGATTCCCAAGTGGGCGCGCGAGAAGTTTCCGGACGCGGACCACACGCTGGGCCCGCAGATGAAATCCGTGGGTGAGGTGATGGCGATCGGCCGCACGTTCAAGGAAGCGTTGATGAAGGGCATCCGCTCGCTCGAGACCGGCCGCAAGACGCCCAAGCCACCTTCCACGCCCGAAGACCTGAAACATCGCCTGACCGTGCCGCATCCCGAGCGTCTCTGGGATCTCTTCTTTGCGCTTTCGACCGGCCACAGCGTCGAGTCGCTCTACGAGATCACCAAGATCGACCCCTGGTTTCTGTCGCAAATGCAGCAGATCGTCGAGTTACAAGGCGAGCTCAAGGGCCACAAGATTTCGTCGGTGCCTGGGCCGCTGCTTTATAGGGCGAAGCAGTTCGGACTTTCGGATTTGCATCTGGCCGAGTTGTGGGATACGACGGGTGCGGAGGTTCGCCAGGAGCGGTTGAAGCGCGATGTCCGCCCGATTTTCAAGCGCGTCGACACGTGCGCCGCCGAGTTCGAATCGTTCACGCCCTATCTGTATTCGAGCTATGAAGAGGAAAATGAAGCGGAGCCGACGGGAAAACGAAAGATCATGATTCTGGGCAGCGGTCCGAATCGCATCGGGCAGGGAATCGAGTTCGATTACTGCTGCGTCCATGCCTCTTTTGCGCTCAAGGAAGATGGGCGCGAGACCATCATGGTGAATTGCAATCCTGAGACGGTCTCCACCGATTACGATACGTCCGACCGCCTCTACTTCGAGCCCTTGACGTTCGAAGACGTCATGGCAATCGTGGACGAGGAGAAGCCCGAAGGCGTGATCGTGCAGTTCGGCGGGCAGACGCCGCTGAATCTTGCCAAGTCGCTCGAGGCCGCCGGAGTTCCCATCATCGGCACCTCGCCGAAATCGATCGACCTTGCTGAGGATCGCAAGCACTTTGGCACGCTGCTCTCGCGCATGGGTGTTCCGCAGCCCGAGAACGGCGCGGCCATGAACGTCGAGGAAGCACGGGCAATTGCCAATGAAATCGGCTATCCGGTACTGGTGCGGCCGTCCTATGTGCTGGGTGGGCGCGCCATGGTGATCGCTTACGACGAGGATACACTCGTCGAATACGTCCGGCGTGCTGAGGAACTTCAGCAAGCGTTCCCGATTCTCGTCGATCGTTTTCTGGAGGCTGCCACCGAGGTGGACGTCGATGCGCTGGCGGATGGCGAGGACGTGGTGATCGCCGGCATCATGGAGCATATCGAGGAGGCGGGCATCCATTCGGGCGACAGCTCCTGTTGCCTGCCGGTATTCGAGATCGGCGAACGCGAACGACAGACGCTGCGCGAATACACCGTCAAGCTGGCGCTGGAGTTGGGCGTCATCGGGCTGATGAACGTGCAGTACGCCATCCAGAATGGCAAGGTTTACGTGCTGGAAGTGAATCCGCGAGCGTCGCGCACGGTGCCCTATGTCAGCAAAGCGACGGGCGTGCCGCTCGCCAAGATCGCCGCCAGGCTGATGATCGGGCGCAAGCTGCGTGAGTTCAACCTGGAAGGGGAACTTGCGGTTCACCACCACTTCGTGAAATCGCCCGTCTTCCCATTCATCAAGTTGGCGGGCGCGGACACGATCCTCGGGCCGGAGATGAAATCCACGGGCGAGGTGATGGGTACAGCGTCGAGCTTCGGTCTGGCGTTTGCGAAAGCGCAGCTCGCTGCCGGCCAGAGGATTCCCGCTGAAGGACGCGTGTTCTTTTCCGTGAACGACCACGACAAGCCGCACTCTGTCAGCATCGCGCGCGACCTGCTGAGCTTGGGATTCACGATTGCGGCCACGCGCGGCACCGCCGAGTACCTGCGCATGGCGGGGCTTGCCGTCGAACGCGTGAACAAGGTAAACGAAGGCAGGCCGAACGTTGCGGATCTCATCAAGAGTGGCAAAATCGACCTGATTATCAACACGCCTCTCGGAAGAGCATCGCATTTCGACGAGCGCTCGATCCGGCGTGCTGCGATTCAGCAGGGGATAACGTGCATTACGACTCTATCGGCGGCCGTTGCGGCAGTGCAAGGCATCCGCGCCCAGCGCCAGGGTGGGATCCAGGTGGAGTGCTTGCAGGAGTTGCATCGGAAGCAGGAGGCGAGAGCGAATGTTGAGCAATAAACTCTGAAGACCGAAGCATGAAGTATGAGGTCTGAAATCACGGATCTGAAATCGATGTCTGAAGTAGGGTGTATGAAATAGGATGTTTGAGTTGCCAGGTCTGAAATCTGAAATCTTGAATTTGAAATCCCTATGAATTCGAAGCAAATCAACAATCGCCTTCACGGCATCATGCCCCCCGTGGTCACGCCTTTCAACAAGCGTGGCGATATCGATGAGGGCGCGTTCCGGGCTAATCTCCAGCGCTACACCGGCACGGGTCTCGCCGGCGTCGTCGTTGCCGGGACCACCGGGGAAGCGCCATTCTTGACGGGAGAGGAACGTCTGCGCCTCACAGAAATCGCGCGCCACGAGATGGGGCCGGAGGAGTTGGTGGTGTCCGGCACCGGACTCGAAAGTACTCGCGCGACCATCGATCTCAGCCGCGAGGCCATCGCGCGCGGCGCCGATGTTGTCCTGCTACTCACGCCCGGATATTACCGCAACAAAATGGATGCGCCTGCCCTGTTAAGCCATTTCCGGGCCGTCGCTGACGCTGTGCGTCGCCCCGTCCTGCTCTACTCGATCCCTCAATGCGCTGGAACGAAAATGCCGGTCGAGGTGATCGCAGCCCTGGCCCGGCATAAGAACATCGCGGGACTCAAGGAGAGCTCGGGAGATCTCGAATACGTCCGCGCCATACTCGGCAAGGTCCCTCGGGATTTCCGCGTGTTCTGTGGGAACGTGCCCATCCTGCTTGAGGCGCTGCGAGCCGGAGGCGCCGGCGGCATTATGGGCCAGGCGTGCTTCGTTCCCGAGCTTTGTGTGGCCTTCTATAATGCCTGGCGTGGCGGAGAGAACGAGCGCGCCGAGGAGCTGTTCTCGCACCTCGTGCCGCTGGCGGCTGAGGTCAACGTCCGGTACGGCGCGCCTGCCGTCAAGGCAGCCATGGACCTCGCCGGCTACAAGGGGGGCGATCCGCGCAGCCCGCTGCTGCCCCTTGCCGCGGCCGCGCGGCGATCGATCGCCCAGACGCTCAAGGCGTCGCTGGCCGGGTTACACCTTTAACTTTTCTGCCCGGCTGTTCATCTAAAGCTTTCGTATGGAGAGCCACTGTATCCCGCAGTCGAAGCTGCCGAAGACCAGCGCACTCTATCGCGACTTCATCGATCGGTTTGAGCGCGTCGCGGGATTCTTTGGCGCAGGCTCGCCCTTTGATCCCGGAAGTTTCCGCGCCGTGGCCGCTGCTCTCGATTACCCCGCCAGTGTCCGGGCTCAGGTTGTGCGAATACTCACCCGGCAGAACCAGTCCTACGGCGCGAGCCCTGAAACCCTTGCGAACCTGCGACTGCTCGGCGATTCAGGCACCCGGGCGGTCGTGACGGGCCAGCAAGTGGGCCTGTTCTCCGGTCCTGCGTTCACCCTGTACAAGGCATTGAGCGCGGTGAGAATGGCTCAGCGTCTGCGTGACGAAGGGCTGGCTGCGGTACCGATTTTCTGGCTCGCCACCGAAGATCATGACCTTGAAGAAGTCGCGTCGACCGCAGTGCTCGATGACGATTACCGGTTGGTCCCGCTCGACGACCCGGGTGTGCGACCGGCCCCACACTCGTCTGTGGGGTATGTGCGGCTCAGCGATGGAGTGACGCAGACGCTCGATCGGTTGGAGGCGTCGCTGCCCCGCGGCGAGTCGCGTGAACGATTGCTGGCGGACTTGCGTGAAACCTACGTGCCCGGCGCGGGCTGGGGCGAGGCTTTCGCCCGGTTTCTCGCTCGATTGTTCGGCCGCTGGGGCGTGATCCTGCTGGATGCCCTCGATCCGGAGTTGCATCAGCTTGCGGCGCCACTTTACGTTGAGGCCATCACTGATGCTCGCGAATTGAATGGCCGGCTTCGTCAACGCTCGGAAGCATTGGTTAAAGCAGGGTATCACGCTCAGGTGCACGTCGACGATGAGTCATCGCTGCTCTTTGTTTCACAGGACGGAAATCGCACGGCCCTGCGTCTGGCACGCGACGGTGCCTTCGTCCTGGAACGTGATGGCCGCGTGACTGCCGATGATTTGCGCCGGATTGCCCAGGAACGTCCGGTAGACTTCTCACCGAACGCCATCTTCAGGCCGCTCATTCAAGACCGGCTGCTGCCGACGATAGCGTACATCGCCGGCCCGGCGGAACTCGCTTATCACGCGCAGACCGCGGCCTTGTATTCCGCCTTTGCAAGACCCCAGCCCGTGATCGTTCCGCGTGCTTCGTTTACGCTGCTCGATCCACGCAGCGAGCGCATTCTCGATCAGTACCATCTGACCGTGGAAGACGTGTGGCAGGAGGAAGAGAAATTGCGCCGGCAAATCGCCGCCAGGGGTTTCGCGGAAGGTTGGGAGCCGCGTCTCGAGCAGACCGAGCGCGAGATCATGCGCCGGCTCGACGCGATGGAGGCGGACATCAGGGCCCTCGACGCCACGCTGTTGCACGCCGCTGCGCGCGCGCGCGGCCGGGTGGCCCACCAATTCGACAAGCTCAAAGGAAAGATAACTCGCGGGGCGTTCGCGCGCTCAGAGGTTCTGAGACGCCACGAAGAGGCGCTGCGCGCCTTCCTGCTGCCTCATGGCGAATTGCAGGAGCGCCGTCTCGGCGGCATTTACTTCCTCGGACGCGCCGGTTACGATCTGCTCGACCGGCTGCTGCCCCAGATCTCACTTGACTCCGCCTGTCACCACACAGTCCCTTTTCAATACGCTCTCGGCTAAGCGCCTTGTCTCAACTTGATGAAGGCCTCAGCCGCGATTTTTATTGGGGTCGAGGTCTGTTCCTGTGCCGACCGAAAAGTCGACCGGAGTCTTGATGAGCGCCAGACACGTGAACAACGCCAGAAGAAGCCCGGCACCGGCCACCAGAAACCAAGTCATCGCCGTGGCAAAGAGGGCCCAGTCATGTACGTACGCTCTGCCGGGCTCGCTGGGATCGTAAACGATCGGGACAACCTGGCCTGGCTGGAAATCCCGTATCGAGCAGAACGAGCGCGAGCCCGCGCAAAGCAGAATGTAATCTTCTTTGAAGAGAACCGGCGATCCGTCACCGGCGGTGAACTGAATCGAGGGTTTCGAGGTGGTGCTGGGATTGGTGACTCTGCCGTCGGTGTGAATCCACCGGAAGCCGGTGAGGGCGTACGATGCAAAGCCCCCTTCCTGCCACAGGAAGAAGATGCAGCCGCCTACCAGGAGCATGCCGCAAAGAAGGGTGACGCCGGGGCTCCTGGTTGAGGAGCCTGAAATCGAGCGTGATCTGACGCTGATGTTGGCTCGGAATCGAGACGGCATCGCCCCCCTTTGCTATCTTACCGGCATCCGAGTCTGTCTAGTCTGGCGCAAACGCGGCCCTACATTTCAGTGCGGCGCGTCAGCGAACCACGCCTTCTATCGGGCTCGAGGCGGTAGCATACAGCTTCTTCGGCATGCGACCGGCGAGATAGGCCTGGCGCCCGGCCAGAACTGCGTGCTTCATCGCCTCGGCCATCAAAATCGGATCCTGCGCTGCGGCGATCCCCGTGTTCATCAGTACCGCGTCAGCGCCCAATTCCATGGCGATGGCGGCATCGGATGCCGTGCCCACGCCGGCGTCGAGAATTAACGGTACTTCCGTGATCCTCTCGCGTAGGATCCGCAGATTCGCGATGTTCTGAATGCCAAGGCCCGATCCGATCGGCGCTCCCAGAGGCATCACTGCCGCCGCGCCGACGTCGATCAGGCGCCGTGCGGCAATAAGATCGTCATTGGTGTAGGGCATGACCACGAAGCCTTCGCTCACCAGGATTTCGGTCGCGCGCACCAGCTCAAAGTTGTCGGGGAAGAGCGTCTTTTCGTCTCCGATAACTTCCAGCTTTATCCAGTTGGAAAGTCCGACTTCGCGCGCCAGGCGCGCGGCACGCACCGCCTCGTCGGCCGTGTAACAGCCCGCGGTATTGGGGAGAATAAAGTAGCGATCGCGATCGATATAATCGAGCAGCGACTCCTTGCCGCGATCCGTAAGATTGACGCGCCGCACGGCGACAGTCACGATCTCCGCACCTGAAGATTCGAGCGCGCGCGCCGTCTCCTGGAAGCTGCGATATTTGCCGGTACCAACAATCAGCCGCGAGCGGAACTCGCGCCGCGCGATAGTGAGTACATCACTCATGGAAATCTCCTTCACTCGATTGTAGCGAGCGTGGCCGCCGTGTGCCAAGGCCATCCGCCGGTCATTGGCCTCCCTGCTGATCGGGCATCTGCACGGCGATGAACTTTCCGTTCGGGCCTTGTTCGAGTACCGGAGCGTAGAGACCACGGAACTCGCGGCGCCACCAGTCTCCAGTCGCGCGCTTCGTCTTCAAATCCGTGAACCAGTATTGCCACTCGACGGCTCGCACTTGCTTGGGCGCTGCTTTGGCAAACGGATTCCCGGCGAAGAGCGCGATGATGGCGGGATCGTTCTGCAGCAGGAGCATTTCCGTGCGTACAACCCAGGGATATTGCCTCCACGTTCCGAGCGAAGCAAACCACAGATTCCAATCGAAGCGCGGCTGGTACGGTGCATAGAACCGCGGAGCCTGATCCACGCGCTGCGGCTTGTATCGGAAAGGATACGCGATCCAGTTCTGTCCGTCGTTGCTGCCCTGGAATTCGATCTCGTAGCGAGCGGTCGTCATGCTGGCGAACAGCCCGTAGCGGTTGGCGATGCGAAAGGGCTCAAGCGCTGCGATGGGATCAAGCGGCAGCGGAGGCTGGGGCTCCCAGAGCATGACGAGTTGAACGAAGGTCGCGTAGAAGACCCAGATCAGGATCACGGCGGTAAACACAATTGCCGCGCGATGGCGCAAGGCCCTCCATGAGCGCGGTGGGAATCTTGATGACGAGGGCACCGAGGGTTGCGGTCCGGGCTCAGTCCCCGCGGGCGAATTCGCGGTCGCAAGTGCCTCCGCTCCAGGCGCCTCGGGTGGTTGCAGTCCGAGTCGCGCTCGCAGCCGGCGGACCGCGCCCAGAATGAATCGGTCATCCAGTAGAAAGATGCCGAGCGCGAGCACAAGATGATTCAGGAAGGCCAGGTTCGCGGTCAGAATAATTCCGAGCTGGAAGCACGTCACGACAAAGAAGAGTCCAATTCGGAGCGGACGCTGGAAGAACATCAGCCAGACCAGGCCCAATTCGATGGTCAGCGTGGCCAGCGCTGTCGCCGCATGAACTCCGTGCGGAAGTTGCTGCGCATACCAGCCAATCCAGTTCGGCAGCGGCCCGTTTTGATAGTACTGGTCGAGCGCCGTAAGACTGCGCCATTCGGGATCGTGACTGGCGAGCTTGACTGCTCCGGATTCGAAGTAGATGCTCAGCCAGAGCCATTGCAGCATAAAGATGCTGGCACGCGAGGGCGGGTCCTTGGGGCCGAGTCGAGGACGCAGGCCAGGCGGAGCGGCAAAGAAACTGAGGAATCCAGCAGCCAGCAGCATGCCGTCCGACTGGTACTCGGAAAAATCCTGACCGACGGCAACGATCGAGAGATAGGCGACGAAGCACACCGCGATCGAGGCTCGTGGCCAAAGATTCAGAACCAGCGCGACGGACGCTATCAGCCCGGCGATCCACAGCGCCTCCAGCATATGCGAGCCGCTGTTGATCCAGAGCAGGGAAGGCGTGTACCAGAAGCGCCCGGGGCCGAACGCGCGCCGGACTTCTTCAAGGTAACCCGCCGCCGGCAGAATGCCGTCCGGGCCGATCAGCCCGCGGACTTGGAACGCGTAGGAGTAAAAAGCGGAAAGGAAGATGAGGCCGAGCGCTCGCAGCCACAGCCAACGCGGCCAGAATCTGACCGGCGGTCCGGGACCGAAGGCCCACTCTGCGATATTGGTGCGTTGGGGCGGCATGGCAGGACTTCGCCGTCGAAGCAAGCCCGGATACAGCGCCTATGCCGTGGCGTGCTCCTCGCGGCGCTGATAGATCTCTTCAATCACTTCCCGGTAGCGCTCCTCCACCACCTTGCGCCGGACCTTCTGAGTAGGCGAAAGCTCGCCGGAGGCAATGGTGAATTCGTTCAAAAGCAGCGCGATCTGCCGGACGCGCTCGTGCGGCGGCAGCGAAGCCATCAGCCTTTCCACTTGATGTTCCATGAACGCCCGGAGGCGCGGATCTTGAACCATCTGCTCGCGGCTGCCACATGGAATCTCGTGCTCCCGCGCATAAGTTTCGAGCAACTGAAAATTCGGCACGATCAGGGCGCTCACGAACTTGCGCTTATCCCCGATCACCAAAACCTGCGCGACGTAAGGCTGCGTCTGGAACAGATTCTCGAGCTTCTCCGGCGGGACGTACTTGCCGCCCGAGGTCTTGAACAGATACTTTTTGCGCCCTGTGATCGAGAGAAAACCGCTGCCATCGAGTATGCCGAGATCGCCGGTGTGAAACCAGCCATCGACAAAGGACTCGCGATTTTCGTCGTCCAGCTTGTAATAGCCCGGCGAGACGTTCGGACCGCGCACCAGGATCTCGCGCCCAACCGTGCCTTCCTCGTTCGAGTAGTCCTCGCCGAGGCGCACCTCCACGCCGGGAATCACGGGCCCGACGGTGCCCAGCCGCGTGCGATTCGGAAGATTGACCGCAATGACCGGCGACGTCTCGGTCAGGCCATAGCCTTCGTAAACCCTCAGGCCTACCGCCCAGAAGAAGCGCGCGATCTCGGGTGAAAGCGGCGCCGAGCCCGACATCATGATCTCCATGCGACCGCCCATTCGCTCGCGAATTTTGGAGAACACAAGGCGATCGGCCAGACGGCGCTTCAGATCGAGTCCCAGCGGCAGCTTCCTGCCCTCGAGACGGTAAGGCACCGTCTTCTCGCCCACGCCGACGGCCCAGCGGAAGATCTTCTGCTTCGACGCCGGCCCGTGGACGATCATGCTCTCCACGCGTTCATGGACGCGCTCCAGCACGCGGGGCACTACGGCCATCAGGTTCGGCCGCACTTCGAGCAGATTCTGCGGCAAAGCGTCGAAGCTCTCCGCGTAGGCGATGCACACCCCGCGCGAGAAGCAGGCAAAATCGAGCATGCGCTGGAAGATGTGCGACAGCGGCAGAAACGACATCTCCGTTCCTTGCAGTTCCTGCGGGAAAAGTTGGACCGCCGCCTCGATATTCGAGGCGATATTGGAATGGGTGAGGATCACGCCCTTGGGATTGCCCGTCGTGCCGGACGTGTAGAGGATCGTGGCCACGTCTCCGGGCTTCGCCCGGAGAGCCGAATCCCGGAATCTAGCCACCGCTTCGTTGCGAGGCACGCCGCGGATGACGTCCCACCACTGGCTGACGCCCGCGCTCGACGGCGCGTTCACCGTGTCCATGGCGAGCATGAAGCGAAGGTCCGGTAGTTGCGTGTTGATGTTGCAGATTTTGCGAAGCTGGTCGGCGGTCGAGAGCACGATGCCCTTGGCGCCGCAATCGCGCAGGATGTATTCCAGGTCGTCTTCGAGCAGCGTGGGGTAGATCGGCACCGTGATGGCGCCGAGTCCGAGCGTGGCGTAGTCCGTCAAGGACCATTCCAGGCGGTTGTCGGAGAGGATCGCGACGCGGTCGCCGGCGGCGATCCCGAGTTTCTCGAGCGCCAGCGCCAGCGCGGCGACGGTGCCGAGCGCTTCCTCGGAAGAGATCGGCTTATAGGCGCCGTCTCTCTTGCTCAAAAACGCATTGGGCCTGGGATGACGCTCAACAGAGGTGAGAAATAGTTCGTTCAGAGTGCTGATGGGTTCGGCGGTAGACATTCTGAAAACACACGCTCGGCGCCATCCAGGCATAGCGGCCGTTGGCTCGCGATCCGGACGGACTCAATCAGATTTAGTGCCCGATCACGGACCGATCCGCACTTTTCGGCCATTGACCGCTCCGCGAACGTGTCTACTCTAGCACTGATTGGCTCAGAACAGGGATAGACAAGCTGTGCGATGGCAGTTTGGTTTTCGGTAGCCGGTAGTTGGAAAGACAACCAGGGTTCCAGCCGACAACCGTCGACGGCGAATCGAAAACCAGGAACCGACAACCGGCTACCACGAACCAATCTACTTGCCCGGGCGGAACTCGTGCCGCAGGCGATCGCGGGCTTCGCTCTGGTTTTCCGCGAGCTCGGGACCGTGCTCGGGATCGGGTGCCAGGCCGAGAATTCCTTCGTACAGATGCTTAGCCTCGTCGCGTCGGCCCACAGCCAGGTAATCGTCGCCCAGGTAGAGCAGCGAGAAGGAATCGGTGGGGAACCGGCGCAGGCAATCCTCGAGCAGTTGGATCGAGCGCTGCTTGTCGCCCCCTTTGAAAAAGGGCGCCCGATAGTAGAGCCGCGCGAGCGTGCGCTGCCCGGCCGCTTGCTCGTAATTCGGATCCAGCCGGACCACGGCCTCCATCTCGCCGCGCACGGTATCGATCAGGCGCAGTCCTTTGATCCAGCCTTGCTCTTCCGCCAGCAACCCGTAGGTGGCGCCTAGCCAGAAATGGCCCTCCACCCGGTTCGGCTGCAGG
This sequence comes from Terriglobia bacterium, assembly GCA_030037755.1. Taxonomy (GTDB): domain Bacteria; phylum Acidobacteriota; class Terriglobia; order UBA7540; family UBA7540; genus Gp13-AA77. Next base: position 1,430 of record JASHQD010000070.1, on the reverse strand, counting down.
CGGACCGCGCGGCGTCCGGCATCGATGCCCTCCTGGAAACGGCGGATGGCACCCTTGTCGTCGTCCGTCTTCTCGTGCTCGCGCCCGATGAAATTCTGGAGCCGGGCCAGCCGCCACCAGGCGTCGTAATTGTTCGGGTCGCCCGCCAGCACGTCGCCGAGCACCTGGGTGCCCTGCTCGGCCTTGGCCAGATCGCCGCGCTGCTGGTAAAGAGCGTCCGCCGTCGCCAGCTTCCTCTGATTGAGGTTCGGAACGGGCGACGCAACCGCCCTCGCAGGCCTGGCGCACACGGCAGCCAATGCCAGTAGGATCAGGCTCTTGGCAAACGCCCTCAAATTGATCGGGGAAGGGACCCGGAAAGATTCGAGATTCATCACGCGACGCAAGGCTTTCCCGGCGGGAGCGAACAGGGCTCAATTACCACTGGAAAGCGGAAAAAAGTTGCAACACGCAGACTAACATCGGGCCGCGTTACTGTCAACGCTCGCTGTGATGTTGTCAAAGCTCTTTAGAAATGTCCCCCTTTCTTACCTCGTTTGAAATGTCCCCTTTTCTCTGCTTTGGTTTTGTTCTTGTTCTTGCTTTGTCTTAGTCGTTGGCCTCGCTCGGAGCGGAGCCCTGCGAGCCCGAAGGGCGAGCGTTTAGGGCGAAGCGGAGAGCGAGGCCAACGACGGCCGCCTCGCCCCCGGCAACGCCCGGGCAACTCGCCTCTCCACCGCTCGGCGCACCGCCTCCCGCCAGGGGTGCTCGGCGGGCGGCACCCACCGCGTTCTCGCCACGGGGCGGCGCCCCGGCCGCTCGACCTGACCCGGTCGAGTCGGCGCCGCGATCTCTCGCCACCGCATCGCCCGGCCAGCCCTCGCCGCGCCCCTCGCGATACGTCCAGCAGCAATGGTGGTGGCCTCACTCAGGCGCTCGCAAGTCGCCCAGCGGTCGACCTTGATCATTTCGATAAGCGAATCGACTTCAACATCACACCTCAGGCGCTCTGGCTCCACTAAAATCCCTGAGTCACCGTTCTCGTAGATGGATGTGGGCACTCACGTAGAAGCGTAGAAATTTGAACACAGGCCGGTGTGGGAGGCGAGTCAGCATCATCGCCGTAGGCGGTTTCTGCTTTGAGCATCATCGCCGCAGGCGGGTTCGGGAACCGCTGGATTTGGTAGGATGATCTCCCGGAGGCATAAGGAGGAGAACCCCGGTTGTTCATGCAACCGGGGTTTTTCATTGGTTGCCCCGATCAAAGGACCTCCAAGTTCGTTAGCGAGAGTCATCCTGCCATGATCGGCGTCGGTTGTCCAGTGCTCCCTCTCGCAACCGGTGCCGATTGCGTGTTCCACCGTCTTTCGCCAGCGCGTGTGTCATTTTCCTCCTTGCGGCACGGTCTTCTATCTCTGCCCGCACTGTGATCGTGGCCAGCGTTATTGCAC
>JASHQD010000009.1 GCA_030037755.1 Terriglobia bacterium | reverse complement strand
GTCGTGATCGCGGTACCCGTGGAGTTCACCGTAAACGTAGCCGCGATGCCGTCGAAGGCGACACTGGTGGTGCCTGTCAGATTGTTGCCCAGTATCGTGACCTTCGTCCCCACCGCGCCGGATGTCGGATTCGTTTCCACGAAAGGCTTAAGGCCTACCGACAGGCTGAAGACTGTGCCGTAAAACAAACCATTTACTCCACCCTCCTCCGTCGTGCCGTAAAAGGTTCCGTTGGTGGCTTGGACCAGGCCCGCTTCGGGAAAGGCTCCGTCGGTGCAGTTCGGCTGAGAGCAGAAATAGTACAGTGTGGTCAGCGTACCGCCTGGGGTAATTTTGAAGACCGTTCCGGAGTCAGGGGCTCCGCTATTGTTGCTGCCTTGAGTTGTACCGTAGAAGTTACCGTCGGTGGCCTGGATGAGCCCCGGATTCGGGTTAGTGCCGTCCGCGGGAGCGTAGCAGCTTGGAGTGCCTAAGCTGTGCAGTGTCGTCAGCTTTCCGGCCGGCGTGAGTTTGAAGATCGTACCGAAACCAAACCCGTTCACCCCCGTGCAGTTGCCGCCAAAATGTGTCGTCCCATAGAAGTTGCCGTCAGCGCCCTGAACGAGACCGGCGCCGTAGCTGTCAAAACCGGGTTGCGCACCGTCCGCGCATGCTGGCAGCGAGCAGAAGCTATATAGGGTTGTCAGGGTACCCCCCGGAGTGATTGTGAAGATTGTGCCGCAGCCTTGCGAGGATGAGAATGGGCAGTTGAGGTAAGCCCCGCCGTAGGGGGTCGTGCCGTACAGATCGCCGTTGGTGGCTTGGATTAGGCCCAAGGTGGGGTTTTGGCCGCCGGGGCAGCCGACCTGCGCGCAGAAGAAGCTGTACAAGATGGTGAAGACGCCGCCGGGCGTGATTTTAAAGATCGTGCCGCAGGTCGGGTTAGGGGTTGCAGTGCAGTTACTGTTGGTCCCGCCCCACTCCGTTGTCCCGTAGAGGTCCCCGTTGGTGGCCTGTATCAACCCTGCAAAGGGGATTTCGCCGTCCGTGCAGTCCGTCTGGGCGCAAAATCTGTACAGCGTCGTCAGGGCGCCGTTTGAGGTCATTTTGAAAACCGTGCCGTCATCGTCGGGGAAGTTGTTACCGCCACCAGTCGTCGTCCCGTAGAAGTCCCCGTTGGTGGCCAGGACCAAGGCCCCGGTCGGTACAGCGCCGTTTAACCCACACCCGTCAATGTCGCAGAAGCTGTAAAGCGTTTTGAGCCCACCCCCTGTGGTGATTTTGAAGACGCTGCCGCCACTGCCGTCCGCGCCGTACTCCGTGGTGGTCCCGTACAGATTTCCGTCGGTACCTTGGATCAAGACCGCCTCGGGCGCTGCGCCGTCCGCGCAGGCTGGCAGCGAGCAGAAGCTGTAAATGGTGGTGAGAGTCTGGGCGGGCACCTGCGCGGACGCACCAAGCGCCGTCATCAAACAGACCGCGCAGAAAAGAAAAACCGTCTTCCATGGATTGAGCTTCGGCATGCTACCTCCTTGTCGCACTCACGTGCGTGATTAATCGGGCAGTTCCTCGCGTGCGATGTTAGGGCACTCGAAGCGCGTCATGGCGTACGCAGGAAGCCGTGCCACACGGAGTTGGCGTCCCCGTAGTACCCCGTGATGGCCCCTGCCGTGTTGATGCCCTGGCCGACTGTGCCTTGGCCAGCGCCAGTGCCGGCGCCCGGAACGTCGAAGGTGGTTATGGCGCCGCTGGCAGCATAAAGGAAGCCGTGGTAGACAGTGCTGGCGTCGATGTAGTACCCCGTGATGGTCCCCGCCGTGTTGATGTCATAGGCGAGTGTCCCCTGGCCGGCGCCAGTGCCAGCACCCGGAGCGTCGAACGCGGCTATGCCGCTGCTGGCACCGAGCGCGAAGCCGTGGTATATATCGTTCGCGTCCACGTATAATCCCGCGACAACCCCCGCCGTATTGATGGCTCCGCCGATTGTGCCCGGGGGGATCGCGACGCAGTAAAGGCAAGAATCCCGGTCCGCGCCACCGCCGGGCAATCCCGCAACGTCGAAGGTGAACATAGCGCCGCTGGCAGCGCGCCCGAAGCCGTGATCCAAGCCGACCGCGTCCACGTAGTACCCCGTGATGGTCCCCGCCGTGTTGATGCCCCAGGTGATTGTGCCCTGGCCGGCGCCAGTGCCTGCGCCCGGAACATTGAAGGTGGTGAAGATCTGCGCAGTCGAACTCATTGCTACCGCACAAAACGCACACGAGACAAAAAACATTTTCAACCGGCTCGATCTACTCATAATCCTCCTTCGTCGCTATTGCGACTTTGCCCGTTCGTATCCCGCCCGCTCCTTCAGTCAGGCAGGGCCACTTTCGCTACTTTGATTTGAAGACCGTGCCACAGCCGTTCCTTTCGGTACAGCTGGCGGCGGTACCCTCCCTTGGCTGTTGTCCCGTAGAAGTTGCCGTCTTGAATCACCCCGCCGTAAGGAAAAGCGCCATCTGAGCCCTCCAGCATGGGGTGACCCCCTTCGCCTTCAAGTTTGGAATAGTGTTGCTCAGTGGCGGCTTGGCGCCGCATTTTCTGACTCGGTGCGAGGTCCGCCCTACAGATACTAGTGCGAGAAATCCACCCTGAAAGCGGCCAAGGAATTTTTGTGCCCCGTCCCTGCCTGAGGTAGACTTACGCTAGTTCGCCTATCGGCAACAGCCTATGGAACCACCTACCGGAGAGGTCACGCGTCTGTTGCGGGAGCTCAGGGGCCATCCCGAGACTGCATCCGAGCTCATCCCGCTGGTTTATGACCACCTCCATCGCATCGCCGCAAGCTACCTGCGGCGAGAGCGGCCCGATCATACGCTTCAGGCCACCGTTCTGGCGGATGAGGCGTGCCTGCGATTGCTTTCTCAGCCTGGCCTCGATTGCGAGAACCAAGCGCAATTTCTCTGTGCCGCCGCCAACGTGATGCGGGAGATTCTGGTGGACCATGCTCGAA